>JALHST010000038.1 GCA_022865355.1 Maribacter sp.
AACGGCACCGCGAACTTTACGGCAGGCTCGTCCAACGCGACGATTACCGTAAACGTGAACGGGGATGTTACATTGGAACCGACGGAAACCTTCACGGTGACCCTGAGCAACCCGAGCGGGGGGGCGACCCTGGGCACAGCGACGGCCATCGGCACCATCACCAACGACGATGTGGCTCCGACGCCCAGCGCCTCGATTACGGCAAGTGATGGGGCTGCGGCCGAAAATCCATTAGACGTAGGTACCTTCACGGTAAACCTTAGCACGACCAATATCACAGGGGGTGCGATCGTAGTGAACTATACCATCGGCGGGACCGCCACAAACACGACGGACTATGCCACCCTTTCCGGTACGGTTTCGATACCCAACAACGCGTCGAGCAACACGATAACGGTGACCCCGGTCAACGACGCCCTTGTAGAAGGTACCGAGACCGTCATACTTACTTTGTCCAACGGCACAGGTTATACGGTGGGCGCGCCCAACAATGCCACGGTAAACATCGTCAGCGAGGATGCCTGCCCAACCACGGCCCCTGTATTAAATACGGGAATCGCGACGGTATTTTGTGATAGTTTTAGTCAAAATCTGAATGCCTATACTTCTAGTACCCCACTTCCGGGATCGGTACTTACTTGGAGTACTAATAATAATCCCTTGAATATTGGTGCGCACTTATCAAGTTCAATAGTCAGTTCAGCTGATACCTATTATGGTTTTTTCTACAATGCGGCCAATAACTGTGCCAGTGCAATTTTAACGGTTACCTTGACTTTGAACACCTCGCCCACGGCAGGTAATCCTATAAACGGCAGTGCTTGTAGTATAGGCGGCAATAATGAAACTAGAATAGATTTGGATAATTCTTTATCTGGAAACCCGGATAATGGCGATTGGGCCTATGTGTCCGGACCATCATTGAATTCAGTTAGCATTGATGGGCAGAATAGGGTTCAATTCTTAGCCCAGCCACCTGGGAACTATGTGTTTTCATATACTACCAATACGGCAATTGCACCTTGTTTAAATGAAACGGTCAATGTGACCATTAGTGTTACAGATTGTACCCTGCCCTGTGACGCCGGAAATTCGGCACCCGTACTGAATTCAGACGTGCCCACCGTTTTCTGTGATGCCATCACCACCAGTTTAAACGACTATACCTCCAGCACGCCACCGTCGGGAACCACCCTCGAATGGACTACCGATTCCACCAATCCCACAGATACCAATTCACATTTGACGCCTGCCGAAATCACAGACCCGCTTCCTGGCACCTATTATGCGATGTTCTATGACGCAACAAACAATTGTGCAAGTCCGTTGATGGAAGTTACGCTCACCTTGAATACCACCCCAACTATAACTGGGGCAACGGCCAGTCCGGCCGAAATATGTGGTTCAGGTTCAATAACGTTTTCGGCTACGGGAACGGAGAATCCGAATTTCAATTGGTATGCCAATATTGACGATGACGTCTTGTTAGGTACTGGCAGCAGTTTTACGACCGATGTATTGGAGTCTACCGACGGCAACGTCGTTACCTATACCTTTTATGTAGAGGCCACCGCCAATGGGTGTACCTCGGTCAGGGAACCGGTGACGGTCACCGTATACCCTGTGGTCACCGCAGGAACGGCCACCAATACAACGGCCTGTAACAATCAGACCTTTATCCCCAGGATTTTAGATTTGGACAACCGCTTGACGGGGGCCAGTCCGGGAACCTGGGCCTTTACCTCGGGCCCCGAGATATTGATTCCCAACGCCGACAATCTGGTCGATTTTAATGGAAGTACCGAAGGGGATTATGTATTCACCTATACCACTACCGGTGCCCAGGGCCCTTGTACCAATGAATCGGCATCGGTAACGATATCGGTGAGCTCCAGCGTGGCCGGCTCCGATGTGGATCTTGAGGTTACCAAAACGGCCAATACCTTGAATGCCCAGGTCGGCGAGCGGGTCGTATTTACGGTCACGGTAACCAATTTGACCAATATCGCCGTACAAGGCGCCAAGGTCGGGGATTTGCTCGAATCGGGTTTTCAATATGTATCCCATGCCTCTTCTATCGGCACCTTTGATCCCGTTGTGGGAGAATGGAACATCCCCGCTATCGATGCATTGGGTAATGCCACCTTGGAAATTACCGTCGATGTCCTGGCCGGGGGTACCTATACCAATACGGCAACCTTACTTGAATCGATACCGCTTGATAGCGATACTACCAATGATACGGCCACGGTTGCGATAAACGTCGGGTCGCCACAGGAAGGGGTAGATCTTTTATTGGAAAAAACCGCACTTAGCCTGAACCCATTTGTAGGCGATCAGGTGGTGTTTACCATTCGGGTCACCAACCAGTCGGTCATCACCGATGCGATTACGAATATTTTAGTAGAAGACATAAATCTTATAGCCCCATCCACCGGTTTTAACTATATCTCGGACACGGCCGATATGGGTACCTATGATCGCGATACGGCCCAATGGATAATTCCCAGTTTGGCACAGGGGCAGGTGGCGACCTTGCTGATAACGGTACAGGTACCCTTGGAAGGCGTTTTTTCAAATACGGCCAGGATATTGCAATCCACCCCGGGCGATCCCATCACTTCGAATAACGAGGCTTTAGTAACCATTTCAGTGCGCATACCCACCCCGGCAGCTTCCGGTTTTATTTTTAATGAGTTTTCGCCGAATAACGACGGTACCAACGATTTTCTGAAAATACGGGATATTGCCACCTTTCCGGGAGCCACCCTTACGATATTCAATCGCTATGGGAATTTGGTCCTTGAAAATAAAAACATGACCCAGGACGAAGTCTGGGATGGCACCTGGAAAAATGAGGATGCCCCGGAAGGCACCTATTTTTATATTTTAGACCTTGCCGATGGATCCGCGGTGAGAAAAGGCTGGATACAGCTTATTAGATAATACGAACTATGAATCATAGCCCGACGAAATTACTATACAAGCCGTTTTATTTATTCATGGGCCTTGTCCTGTGCAATCTATTTTTAGGCGTTGCCCAAAAGGAACCCCAATACACCCAGTACATGTACAACATCGGCAGTTTTAATCCGGCCTATTCCGCCTCGGTCGAAAAACCAGAGATCGCCCTGTTGTACCGGGCCCAGTGGGCCGGTATCGAAGGGGCGCCACGGACCATCCGGGCTGGGATAAATTTGCCGTTTGCCAATGCGAATCAGGGCCTCGGTTTCAACATCGTAAACGATCAGATAGGTCCCGCTACCCAGACCTATTTTAATTTAGCCTATTCGTATCAGGTTGCCCTTTCCGAAAGCATTAAATTGTCTTTCGGGATGAACGTTGGGGGAACGCTCTTAAATGTCGACTTTTCAAAAGGGACGTTTGAGAACCCGGGGGAACCCATACTTGCCGGTCAGACACTCAGCGAATTTTACCCTTCCCTCGGTGGGGGTTTGTTCCTATATGATTACGATAGTTGGTATTTGGGCATTTCGACGCCCAATTTTCTGGGCGATGGCATCTATAACGATAATGTAGCCCAAATCGTTGAGGACAAATGGCAGTTTAATTTTATTGGGGGCTATGTTTTTGAACTGTCCGAAAACCTTAAATTCAAACCGGCCTTTTTAATCAATTATTTAAAAGGGGCCCCGCTGAACACCAATGTCTCGGCCAATTTCCTAATAAATGAAAAATTTACGGCCGGGGCCTCATACCGCTTGAACAACGCGATCAGCGGTCTGGCGGGATTCCAGATTTCGAGCAGTACCTTTATCGGCTATTCGTATGATTACAACACGAATCCGTTGGGCCAGTACAGTAGTGGATCCCACGAGCTTATCTTGAAATTTTATTTGGGCAAGGGGAATGCCGGTGAGAAGGGCACTAAGCAGAATGCCAAGGGCAAACCAAAACAAATCGATACCCCGAGGTTTTTCTAAACAACTTTTAATTATGCGACTAAGGATCTTTATACTGTTATTGGCAATAAACATCAGTTGGGTGATGGCACAGGAAAAAAAATCCAAGGGGGATATTTATTTTTATGAATATGCCTATGCCGATGCCATTCGGGAATATCAGAATGAAATGCAGAAGGCAAAACTTTCGAATCCCCAATTATTGAATTTGGCCGATGCGTATTTTCATGAAGGAAATTATACGAAGGCCTCAAAAATTTACCTCGATGTCATCAAGCAGGATACCCTGATGTCGAACTTCCAGTTCAATAAAATGTTACAAAGCCTGTCGAAAACTTCCGAAAAGGATAGGGTCAAGGCGTTTTTGAATTCGAGAAAGCAACTATTGTCCAAGGAATTATTGGAAAACTCCGATTTTAATTTTGAATTATTGGAACAAAATTCCGATGGCGGATTGACGTATGAAATATTTAATGTCAATGGCAATAGCAAACAATCCGATTTTTCGCCGGCATTTTACAAAGAAAGACTCTTGTTCAGCAGCACCGGCGATCAGAAGACGAAAGAGGTGTATAACCCTTCCGGGGAAGCCTATCTTGATATCTATATTGCCGACATCGGCCAGAATGGCAATACCATAAATCCTGAAATATTTACGGGCATACCCGATTCAAAATATCATAAATCGACGCCATATTATGCCAAGGGCAACGGGCAATTATATTACATTCTGTCGAATACCCAAGGGGATGAGCTGGCATTTGATGAGAATGGCAAAAACGCCCTGGCCATTGGGATGGTCGATAAACAAGGAGGCTTCAAATTTTTGTTAAAAGACCTGAGCACTTCCTTCTACTATCCCTTCTATCAGGAAGCTACGGGCAGATTATATTTTGCGGCCGACTTGGATGATAGTTACGGGGGCACCGACATTTACTATGTCAATACCAATGGGGGGCAGATTGTCTCACAACCCATAAATCTGGGGCCTCGCATAAATTCCCCCGGAAACGAGATTGCACCTTATATAATTGGCAATAGCCTGTTCTTTTCCTCGGATGTTTTTTATGGCTTGGGTGGAATGGATATTTATAAATCGAATATACAAAGCGATGGAAGTTTTAGCATCCCCGTAAACCTAGGTAACGGCATCAATTCTACGGCCAATGATTTTGGTTTTATAATTGAAGCGGATTTGGCGGAAGGATATAAAGGATATTTTGCCTCCAACAGGCTGGGAGGTAAAGGTAGTGATGACCTGTATGGCTATGAAGTCGATCGACTGCCCGGGCTTAAGACCTTGGTCCTTCGCGGGAAATTGAGCAAACCCGAATCCGGTCAAGCAGTTGACAATGCCACCATTCAAATTCTAGATGAAGACAACAATGTGCTCAAGCAACTGGTGAGTGATGAAAATGGGGCATATCAATTCGAAATCCCCTGGAGGGATGCCCTCGTATTTAAAACAAAAAAAGAAAGGTACTCACCTTTTGTAAAGGCCTATGACAAAAATGAACTCGAAGAACTTCAGAAAACCAGTTTAAATATTGAGATGATGCTTCTTGAGGACGTGGTAGTCGAAAAAGAAAATCAGCCCGTGCTAAAACTTAAGGACATCTTTTTCGATACGGGGAAAAGTACGATCACCCCCGAAATGGAACAGGAATTCAATAAGGTCTTGGAGATTGTTAAGTATTTTCCCCAAATGAAACTGCGTATCGAATCACATACCGACAGTCGCGGATCGAGCGCTTCGAATAAGAAGCTTTCCCAGGAGAGGGCAAATGCCATCAAGGCCTATTTGTTGAAGAACGGCATGCCTGAAGGTAACCTTGTTGATGTCATCGGCTATGGAGAGGAACGAATTGCGAATAATTGTAAGGAGGGGGTGTACTGCTTGGATTTTTTACATAAACAAAACGTTCGGACCTATTTTATCGTGGTGAATAATGACCAGTTAAATTAGGGTTGCTTTGTACCTACAAGGCATAATTAAAATACGACCATCCAAAAATAAAGCAACGAAAAAAGGGAAAGAAAAACGATACCGGCATACGTGAGCAGCTGAAGCCACCTTTTTGGGTGATCTGCTTTCGGCACATCTTCGCTGGTAACGTTTAAAAGGTTCATATAACCTATGATCGGGGCTACTACAAACGATACAAAAGTCGCGAGGGCGACCAACTGGCCCATATTGGCAGAAAATGCCGAGATCACCACAAAATTAGTTAGGGCAAGCACCACAACGGTTAGGGCATAGAACGCCTTTTTGACACGGGGTATTTTCTTGGGAAAGAGTAAATGTATGATATCCAAACTAACCCTGGCTACGGCATCGTGGGCGGTCATACAGGTACTGAACATCGTAGCGAAGGCTGAAATCGCTATAAAAATATAGGCCCAGGGGCCAATATGTACCGTAAACAAGTTGACGACCTGATCGGCGAAGGTGACCGCATTGCCGCTGAGTTCGGTGTTGGTACCATACAAGGTCATAACGCCGATGGTTAAAAAAAACAATGCCAATACGGCCGTCATGATATAGCCGATATTAAAGTCCAGTAAAGATTGTTTTAGAGTGGGTTTGCCCTCTTTGGCTTTCCATTTTTCAATGCTCCATAAACTTATCCAGCTCGATGCCTCGACCGTGGTGGGCATCCACCCCATAAGACTGATGACAAAAAGGATTCCTGCTTCGTTGAACAGGGCGACTGGTTCAAAGTTTTCGACGGAAGCTACCTGCCCCTTAAAAATGACCAGTATGGTGGTAATTACCAGGGCCACGAATAATATGGTAACTAAAATTTTCAGGGAGTTTTCTAGAAATTTATAGCGACCAATGATAAGTAACAAGCTTATAAAAACAAAAAGACCCGAGGCGGTCATTGCAATCGAAACCCCCGATATTTTAAAGAGGTTGATCAGCAAGCCAGCGGTCACCGTATACAGAGCGGCCAGAATGGTAAAGGTCGTGATCAAGGTAATAAAGGCATAGAACCACAGGTAGCCTTTGCCGCGATTCAGATAGCCCTCTATCAAGGTCTTGTCGGTAGCATGGGTATATCGCACGCCGAATTCAAAAAAGGGATATTTGAATACATTGGCAAGGATAATTGGGATAATCATGATCCAGCCATATTGGGCCCCTGCTTTGGTGGAGAGGACCAAATGGGAGGTACCGATGGCCATGCTGGCAAATAGCAGGCCGGGGCCGAGATTTTTCAGGAAAGCTTTGGTTTTTGACATGGGTGTTGGTTGTGGTATCCTAAATTAATAATTTTTATGGATGGATACTCTATGATATCTATTTTTCCAATTTTTACCAACCTCCGGAAGAACCACCGCCACCGAAGCCACCGCCACCGAAGCCTCCACCAAAGCCACCGCCACCTCCGAAACCACCACTTCCACCGCTTCCGAAACCACCACTTGAGCGACCACCTCGTCCCATATTACTAAGGATGATGATATCCCAAAGGCTAAGCCCAGATCCACGTTTCCCTCCTTTTCCGCCACGATTTCCTTTGTTGCGATTGGCCAAAATAACGAGGATAATGAAAAAAATAAATACCGGCAGCAAGGAGCGGAACGGGAAACCACTCGGTTCGTTAAAGTTGCGGTCTTCCTTAAATTCCCCTTTAAGAACTTGGAAAATGGCGTCGGCCCCATCATTGAGTCCGGCATAATAATCATCATTTTTGAATTGGGGAATAATTACGTTTTCAATGATGCGACGTGACATGGCATCGGTGAGATTGCCTTCTACACCATACCCGGTGTTAATGGCGATCTTTCGGTCGTCTTTGGCCAAAAGGATTAATATTCCATTATCCTTGCCGGCTTGTCCGATGCCCCATTTTTGACCCCATTGCGCCCCCAGATAGTTGATCTCCTCGCCTTCGGTCGAACGAATGATGGCGATTACGATTTGTGTAGACGTACTGTCGGAATAGCGGATCAGTTTTTGCTCCAAGGCTTTTTCCTGTCCTTCGGGCAGCAGGTTTATATAATCATAAACACTGGTCTGTAATTTGGGTTTTTCGGGAATTTGAAATTGTGCCAAGGTGGCCGTACACCAGCAGAATACTATTAAAAGCAGACTAACCTTTCGATACTTCATTGCTCAGTTCATTTGTATCGCCGTGGTTCCATGGGAAATGGTCTTGAAGTTCCTTGCCGGCTTTTGTGATTCCTTCTACAATGCCTTGTTTAAAATTTCCTTGGGCAAAATGGGCTTGGATGATATCTTTGGTAGACTCCCAAAAATTTGTAGGCACTGCCTTATGAATACCTTTATCCCCATAAATCGAGAATTTGCGGTCATTAACGGCCACGTAGATCAGCACCCCGTTTTCTTCCTTGGTATTGTCCATTTTGAGTAAGTGGAAAACTTCTTTTGCGCGCTGCAAGTGATCTTGCTTCGCATGCGTCTCTATATGCACCCTAATTTCCCCGGAAGTATTTTTTTCTGCCTCCAGGATGGCCTGTACGATTTCCTCCTCTTCCTCGCTTGTCAAAAAATCGGCTACCCTGGACATAGGAATCACTTGAATTCGAAGTTCACATCGGGTGCTTTTTCAGCGCCTGGATCGGCTTGGTAACGTGCCATTTCCTTGAATCCGAATAGACCTGCCAAAAGCTTGCCAGGAAATTTGGTGGTGTGGACATCATAGGTATTGACGGCCTCATTGAAACGATCACGGGCCACATTAATGCGATTTTCAGTACCTTCCAATTGTGACTGTAGTTCCAAGAAGTTTTGATTGGCCTTCAATTCGGGATAACGTTCTACAACGACCATCAATTTTCCCAAGGCCCCGGTAAGTCCGCTTTGGGCTTCCTGAAAGGCCGCCATTTTCTCGGGCGTTAGGTTATTGGCATCGATGGTAGTGGCGGTAGCCTTTGCTCGGGCCTCGATAACATCGGTCAAGGTACCTCGCTCGAAATCGGCAGCCCCTTGTACCGTTTTCACCAAATTTCCGATGAGGTCGTTTCGCCGTTGATAGCTGCTTTCGACATTTGACCATGCCGTTTTCGCTGCGGCCTCATATTCAACGGCCGTATTATTGAAGCCGACAGCCCATTGGTAAATGCCGAATGCTACGACCACGAGAACTATCAGTATGATTATTCCTTTTTTCATTTCAATGTGTCTTTAAAGTTAGAGTGAATCCTATAGTTGATCTTTGATTTTTATGAGCTCGGTCTTGACCCTTTCCAATTTCTGGATGATATCGAAATTCGATAAGGTCTTTTGCTTATCTTCTTTCAAATGTATTTTCGCGCCTTCCAAGGTAAAGCCACGTTCCTTGACCAGATGGTATATAAGCTGAAGGTTTTTTATGTCTTCAGGGGTGAATTTGCGGTTTCCCTTGGCATTCTTCATGGGTTTTAGAACATCAAATTCCTTTTCCCAAAAACGTACCAATGAGGTATTTACGTTGAAGGCCCTTGCCACTTCGCCAATTCCATAATATCTTTTTTCAGGTAGGTCTACTTGCATTAATCAAGGGATTGATTTTCTTGGTTTGCGTATTTCAGCATATTTTCGAATTCTTCGGGAGTCAAACTTCCATAGTAGAAGTTGATCGGGTTGATGCGGTCCCCATCTTTCCAAACCTCGTAATGAAGATGTGGTGCCTCTGATCTTCCAGTGCTTCCGACAAATCCGATCAGGTCACCCCGTCTCACTTTTTGGCCCACATTCACATTGTACTGGCTTAAATGCCCATAAAGGCTCATATATCCGTAGCCATGCTCGATCCGAATGTGTTTTCCATACCCGGATGAATTGTTGTCGGCCCGGCTAACCGTACCATCGCCGGAAGCATAGACCGGTGTGCCTTTAGGAGCGGTAAAGTCCATGCCCCAATGCATTTTTCGTGCTTTTGTAAAGGGATCGGAACGCCAGCCGTACCCGGAGGCCATTCGCGTCAAATTTTCATTTGATATGGGCTGAATGGCGGGGATAGCTGCCAATAATTTTTCTTTTTCTTCTGCGAGTTTTGATATTTCATCCAATGATTTCGATTGGATGGCCAATTGTTTTTTAATAATATCCAAACGTTTTGTCGTGGCGATTACCATCTCCGAATTATTGAAACCTTCTAGGTCTTTATATCGGTTGACCCCCCCAAAACCCGCTCTGCGCTGTTCATCCGGAATAGGGTTGGCTTCAAAATATAGGCGATAAATGTTATTGTCACGCTCTTCGACATTGGCCAGAACTTCTTCAATTTGCTCCATCTTTTTGTCCAATAGTTCAAATTGCAGCTCATAATTTTTCACTTCACGGGCCAGTGAAAGTTCTCTAGGAGTATTAATCAGGTTGGTATTTAATAAAAGTAAAAGTCCGATCAATCCAAAAAGTAGCGACCCCAAAAAGAAAAACGCAATATTTCGGTAGCGTCTGGATTTTTTTGGTTCTATCTTCCGATAGGAAAGGGTGTCTGGATCGTAATAATATTTTACTTTAGACATGAATGGATTTTATCCTATTTTTGTGCATTCTCTGTAATACAGACAAAATCACAACAAACAAATATAAAAATTGTTTTGTAGATACCGTTAAAATTATAAAAAGCTTACCAATTTCTATGAACTCCGAGGATATCAGAAAACAATTTTTGAACTTTTTTAAAGAAAAAAAGCACAAGATCGTACCTTCTGCCCCCATGGTGATCAAAGATGATCCTACCCTCATGTTCACCAATGCGGGAATGAACCAATTCAAGGAGTTTTTTCTAGGGAATACGGTTCCGAAATACCCACGGGTGGTCGATACCCAAAAATGCCTTCGCGTAAGTGGAAAACATAACGATTTGGAAGAGGTTGGCAAAGACACCTACCACCATACCATGTTCGAAATGCTCGGGAATTGGAGTTTCGGAGATCCCGCCCATCCTAGCCTTGGCTACTTCAAAAAGGAGGCCATAGCATGGGCCTGGGAACTATTGACCGAGGTATTCAGAATCAATAAGGATGATTTGTATGTTTCGGTCTTCAAAGGAAGTGATGATGCCGATCGATTGGAAATGGATCAAGAGGCCTTTGATCTTTGGAAATCGATTGTTCCCGAAGCACGCATTATCCTCGGCAGTAAAAAGGATAATTTTTGGGAAATGGGGGAGCAAGGTCCCTGTGGGCCCTGTTCGGAAATACATGTAGACATACGATCTGCCCACGAAAAGAAAAAAATTAACGGTGCTTCCCTGGTCAATCAAGATCATCCACAAGTCGTGGAAATTTGGAATCTGGTATTTATGCAGTACAATCGCAAGGCCAACGGGAAATTAGAGGCACTTCCTGCCAAACATGTCGATACCGGAATGGGCTTTGAACGTTTATGCATGGTATTGCAAGGGGTGCAATCGAATTACGATACCGACATCTTTACGCCGATCATCCGTGAGATCGAGACCATTACCGACTCACCTTACGGAAATACCCAAGAGACCGATATTGCGATACGGGTCATTGCAGACCATATTCGCGCCGTTTCGTTTTCGATCGCCGATGGTCAGTTGCCTAGTAATTCGGGGGCCGGATATGTGATTCGAAGAATATTACGACGTGCCATTCGATATGGCTTTACTTTTTTAGGCACAAAGCAGCCCTTCATGTATCGCTTGGTGAATGTGCTTACCGAGACTATGGGCAATGCCTTTCCCGAACTGAAAAAACAACAGCAACTTATCGAGAATGTTATCAAGGAAGAGGAGCATTCTTTTTTGAATACCTTAGAACAAGGCCTTTTGCTGCTCGATACCATTATTAAAAAGAACCGTGGTAAACAAGTAGACGGAAAAAAGGCGTTTGAACTCTATGATACCTACGGTTTCCCAATTGATTTGACCGCGCTCATATTGAACGAAAAAGGCTATACGCTTGATGAGGAAGGTTTTAAGATTGCCATGCAGGAACAGAAAGATCGCTCACGTTCGGCTTCCGAAATCTTTAAGGAAGATTGGACCGCAATTTCAGGAGTGACAGACCAGGCATTTGTGGGATATGATACTTTGGAGGCCAAGGTACAGATCGTTAAGTACAGAAAAGTCACCTCAAAAAAGGAAGGGAAGCAATTTCAACTGGTTTTCGATTCGACACCTTTTTATCCGGAAGGCGGAGGTCAGGTCGGGGATAAGGGATATCTTGAAATGCACAATGGCGACGTAATCTACATTGTTGATACGAAGAAGGAAAACAATGAGATCATTCATTTTACGAATGAATTACCCAAAGACCCCAGTGAGCAATTTAAGGCCGTTGTAGATGATAAAAAGCGGCAGCTTACCCAGCGCAACCATTCGGCCACGCATCTTTTACACCAAGCATTGCGGGAGATACTGGGCACGCATGTCGAACAAAAGGGTTCGGCGGTGCATTCTAACCATTTGCGATTTGATTTTTCCCACTTTGCCAAGTTGACCCATAAAGAACTATCGGCCGTTGAGAATTTTGTAAACGCCCGTATCGAAGGCCAACTCCCATTGCAGGAAAAAAGAAATATACCAATCGAAAAGGCCTTACAGGAAGGCGCCATGGCTTTGTTCGGAGAAAAATATGGCGATGTCGTGCGTACGGTGCGGTTTGGGCAATCGATAGAACTTTGCGGCGGTACCCATGTCAAGAACACAGCCGAAATTTGGCAATTCAAGATATTATCGGAGGGTGCCGTAGCGGCAGGCATACGGCGTATTGAGGCTATTACCTCCGATGCTTTGCGCGAGTATTATTTAACGACCGACAAAACGCTTCATGATATCAAACGATTATTGAACAATACCCAGGATCCCATCAAAACGGTAGAATCGCTTCAAGAAGAAAACAGTCGACTTAAAAAGGAAATTGAGGGTCTGTTGAAGGATAAAGCAAAAAACCTTAAAGATGATTTATTGAAGGAACTTAGGGAGGTCAATGGCATCAATTTTTTGGCTAAGAAAATCGATCTCGATGCTGCTGGAATCAAGGACCTTTCTTTTGAAATGGGCCAAAAGACCGAGAAACTTTTTTTGCTTTTCGCCGCTGAACAAGATGGCAAGGCCCTTTTATCCTGTTTTATATCAAAAGATCTGGTTGGATCCAAAAATTTGAATGCCGGCAACATTGTTCGCGAACTGGGCAAATTCATTCAAGGCGGCGGCGGGGGACAAGCCTTTTTTGCCACCGCAGGGGGTAAAAACCCGGCAGGCATTCCCTTGGCGCTTGAAAAAGCCGAAGATTACGTAAAAGTACAAGACTAATCTGCGCTTTTGTCTTTTCAAAGGGAGATGCGCATGACTTATTAGCCGTTACCTAGGGCCCGACAAAATGTAAACCCATGAAACTCCAGACACAAATCCCGCTGAAGAAGGCGAATGACCCAATTGACTATGATAGTCGCCTCGTGTTATTGGGTTCCTGTTTTGTTGAGAACATAGGGGAGAAGCTTCACTACTATAAATTTCGTTCGGCCCTCAACCCCTTCGGGATACTTTTCCATCAAAAAGCCATCGAAAACGTGGTGGCACGATCGCTTCGGGGAGATGTGTATGTTGAAAATGAAATTTTCTATCACAATGAACGATGGCATAGCTTTGATGCCCATTCAGATCTAAGCAGCACATCCAAGGAAGGATTACTTTTAAACTTAAACCAGGGTATAGAAACGCTAAATGAGGACCTACGTAATTGCACCCATGTGTTAATTACGCTCGGGACCGCTTGGGCATACCGTCATTTAGAAACGGATACCTTAGTTGGCAATTGCCACAAAGTTCCCCAAAAAGAATTTGCCAAAGAATTAGTGTCGATCGATGAAATTGTGAAGAGTTTGGAAAGTACGTGTAAGGCAATTCAGGCGCATAATGCGGAGGTGCAATTTATTTTCACCGTATCGCCCGTACGTCATCTTAAAGACGGATTTGTTGAAAACCAAGTGAGCAAGGCTCATTTAGTCTGTGCCCTTCACGAATTGTTGGGCAGGGATGGCACCACAACCGGAAAAAAAGCATATTTCCCATCCTATGAACTCATGATCGACGAATTGAGGGACTACCGATTTTATAAAACCGACATGGTACATCCAAACCAGCTGGCCATCGACTATATTTGGGATAAGTTCAAGGATGTTTGGATATCGGAAAAGGCATTTTCTTGTATGGAGGAAGTGGGAGTGATTCAAAAAGGGCTGCGACATAGACCCTTTAATCCAAAATCGCAGCAGTATATAGCGTTTGTGAAATCGCTTCGAGAGAAGATTACGAAGATTCGAAAGCAGCATCCTTTTATCGAATTTGATTTAGCAGCCTTTGATGCGATAGGGATGGGCTAATACGTTTTTTAAATGTCTTTTTTGACTCATCAACGAAAAAAGACTAAAAGGCGGCTAAGAAAATCTTGAAGAAGTAAGTATAGCTTGTATTCGTCAAGCTCATTGTGAGGCAAGTTCACGAAAACATTTTAACCACTATGAAAAAAATATTAGCAGGCGCATTGATCACCTTGGCAGGCATTCTTATTTTTCGTTCGTGTTGGGATGATAAACAGAACAAGTCGATCCTCGAAGAAAATACGATGCTCATTCAGAAACAAATTGAGAATGTTTCGAAATTGATCGTTACCGAGGGCCATTTTGCCGAGGTTTATAATTATAAGGATTCGCAACAACTTTTTGGTCCCTTTATAACCGCAAGAAAAAAGGCCCTGGTGGTCGTAAATGCGGAGGTTACGGTATCCTATGATTTGAGCAAGATAGTTTTTGAGGTTAATAAGGATGCAAAGACCCTGTCGATTCAGAGTCTTCCAAAGCCCGAAATCAAGATCAACCCTGATATTGAATACTATGATGTTACCGCCGACTACCTCAACCAGTTCAATGCGCAGGACTATAACAAAATCAAAAAAAATATCAATGCCTCCCTGCTGAAGAAGGTCCAAGCCTCCTCGCTTGAACGCAATGCGGAAAGCCGTTTGCTCAGTGAGCTCTCCAAATTTTATATTCTAACCAATACGTTGGGGTGGAAACTGGTATATAATGAGCGGGATGTGCAACAGAATTTATCGGAGTTCCTTTTAAAAGATTGAGATTGCGATTTATTATGGCACGGTTATTCCCGGGAGTACTAGTTTAGGAATTTTTTAGCCCAACGCACATATTGTTCCCAATCATATGCAGTAACGTCATGACCTCCCTCACGCAAGTGATAACTTACCGTATGTTGTATGGGCTTGTTTATTTCCGGACTATTTTTTGAAGTGATACCCTCTTTCCCGAACAAGTTATAAACCGGAGTAGCGTAATAGGCACCTAAAAATTCTCCGGTCGGATCAGACCATTTGTCTTCGACTGCACTTGCTACATATAAGGGTCTTGGAGCAATAAGCGCTAATAATTCATGCTGGTCGACGGGCAGGGCTTCCTCGTTTTCATTGAACGCCTTGAAATTATCGCAGAACCAGTGGGGGAAGAAGTCATTTATACGACCTATGGTCTCCCCATATTTTCTTTTGGACAATGCTGCCCCACCGCAGCCTGAATTATTTGAAATTACGGCGGCAAATCGGTCATCGGTGGCCCCGGCCCACAGAGCCGCTTTTCCCAATCGGGAATGGCCAAAGACCAACACCTTACCAATTTGGGGATCCTCGACGAGATAATCCATCGCCCTGCTCAAGCCGAAGGCCCAGGCAGCAATGCTTCCCCATTGATCAGAATCGGGTCGGGCTTGATCGTTTGTATAGAATAACGAATGGATACCATCGGTAAAGTCGTTTTTATCGGGATCGATTTCCCCATAAAATATAGTGGCCAATCCGAAACCGGATTTTATTATTTTTTCAAGGGCCCACCGATTTGCCAGCTTGCCTCGAGATGATTCGGTGGCGATATTTTCGGTTATTCCCAATTCGTCATTATTAATGTTCCACGCCTTCGTAATGATTACTTTAGGATCTGCCGTAATCGTATGATTGCCATGAAAATTATATCCCAAAAAAAGTGGCGCCTTTGGTATGTCTTTTGGGAGGTATATAAGCATATGAAAACGCAGGTGTTTCTTGTTATTTGACAGTGTAACCTCAACTTGTTTTCGAATGGCACCACCATTCAAGGCAACCCCGTGCTGTTCTATTAGCGCAAACGAAATGCTATCGAGCTTGTCCGGAACCTGGCCATATACCTGATTCCCAAAGAATTTCAAAAGTTCCGGTCTGCGTTTTTCGATCCATTTTTTCGAAGAGGTTATTTTTTCACCGCGAAAAGTGGTAAGTGGATCGGGCAACTGAAAATCAGGCACCTTGTGTTCGTCATAATTGGGTGTAAACTGTGCAGCGGTCATAAGCAAAGTACAAAAGGCGAATAAAAAGGAAACCGACTTTTTCATGGCGAACCTAATGAAATTAAACGAGGGCCACGGGTTCCCCGAAGAAGGCCCGAATACTAAGCTACTAAAATTTTGTCGACCGTGGCCAATCCGTCATCGATCAAATGTCCGACCTTTGGATTCTCCTGTTTTACGGTTTCTAAATGTTTCAGGATATCTTTCGCAAAATTGGTATCACCATTGGTTTTGGCCAATTCGTACAATTCAACCGACAATAACCAATCATTCGGATAACGGGCCTTTACTTCATGGAAGACCTTGTTCCTAGAAATCGTGGTGTTGGTGCCCTCCCGAAATTCACGGATTTGCTGGTATAATTTCTCTAATTGTGTCCATCGCGAGTCCTTGGTGGCCTTAATGGTGGTACTCGATATTTTATGGGTAACGAGGTCAAAACTGTTCAAATCGGCCGGACCATTAAATGCCGAGACGATTTTTTCGCCAATTGCCATGTTGTAGGTTTCATCGTCCGATTCAAAGAGGATGGTCTTGCCGTGGAAGACTTTGCAGTTCCTCAAAGTAATCAGAATGATTTCACCCCTTAAATTTCTTGTCCCGGTTATAATGCGACCGGTTATTTTGATATCGCCTTCAAATTCAAGCGAAACCAGCTCACCTTCGTAGATGTTATAGGCCTTCAGGTCTCGTGGGCTCATATCCTCAATCGCAAGATTGATCCCTTTTAGCTTTCCTATCGGGCTTCCAAAACCCGTGTTATGTCTTTTGATGCTATGTCCGACCAATTCCTTTTCGCGGTAGGCCAGGGCCGTTGGTCCCGAGGTTTGAAAGAAAACCGGTTTTCCTTCGAATTCCAAAAAGCGTTCGAAGTTGCCCGAAATTTGTAATCCCGTACTCAATTCGATGGTTCCCAATTCTTTGGAAGCGATTAGTTTTTTAAGTCCCTCCAATCCGCCTTTGCGCAACCCCATCGTATTGGCAAATTCTTCGAGCACTTGGCTTAAAAACGCAAAATCGGGCGTAACGAAGAGCTGGGGCTGGGGTTTGGTGATATCAAAAGGGGTATGCGCCGCTTCAATCGAATACGGAATTTTTTTGACCGAATCGGTCATGCACCAAGCACTTTCGCCAATGGAGGATAAAAGACCCGCACCATATATTTTTGGATTTTTCAACGTGCCTATCAGTCCGTATTCGACCGTCCACCAATGTAGGTTTCGAATCAAGGCCATCTCGCTCGGGGCTCCCATAGTATGTTGAAGCTCCTCTATCTTATTTTCGGCAATTTTAATTTCTTTGGCAGGGGTACCCGATGCTTCCTTAATGATCGAAAGATGCCGTACGGCTTCGTACAACTCAAAATCTTTGGCGTTCGAAATGGCCTTGCAGCCTATTTCACCAAAACGTCTTAAATATTCGGCATATTCGGCGTTGGCGATTATTGGGGCGTGCCCGGCGCCTTCATGTATAATATCGGGGGCAGGTGTATATTCAATATGTTCGATTTGTCGAATGTCGGAAGCTATCACCAGGACATTGTATGCTTGAAATTCCATAAAGGCCGAGGGGGGAATAAATCCGTCGACGGCGACGGCCGCCCAGCCGATTTCCTTTAAAATACGATTCATACCGTACATATTGGGAATATGGTCAATCGAAATTCCTGTTTTTTTGAGGCCTTCGAGATAAGAGCCATGGGCAACCTTGCTCAGATAATCTACATTCTTACGCATGACATACCGCCATACCGCTTGGTCTATTGCCGAATAATCCCCATAATTTTGGGGTTTGATATACTGCTTTAAATGTTTTGGAAGCTTGTCTAGTATATAGTTGCTTTCGTACGACATGTGGCTCTCTTTTTTATGGTTTAAAGATACAAAAAAGGCATCTGTCAAAATTGGAGGTTGGTATCAAACCACCTAAATATCGCTAAAGATAGGGACAAGCATAAAAAAACCACTCGATATTGGAGTGGTTTTAATTCTTCATATCAGACTATCTGCCTGCGATGGCATTCGGAGGATATGCCTTGAGAATTTCGGTAACAAATTCGCGGATACGTTTTTCTTTTCGTTCGGGGTTTTCTATATTTCCCAGATTACCGACGCCTTTGCCTTGCCATACCAATTCCTTTGTTTTGGCATCGATAATATCGATATATAATGAACCTTCGGTACGGGTGCTAACATTACTACCACCCCAGCCAGGACCCCAATACCAAGGGTTCCATCCCCATCCATAATACCCCATTCCCCAATAATTATTATAGATATCGACTTGTTCTTTTTCCTTGGTAAAAATACTTATCAAAACATCGGGGTTTTCAGATTTTTGGAACCCACGGTAGGTCATTTCACCATCGATCGCCTTCAAGATGCGCTTCTTGTCCAAGTCGGAGATTTGCGCCTTGTCTATGCCGGTTTTGTAAAAAGCATAGGATTTATAGTTGTTAAAATTTGCCTTTTGATCATAATCCGACAATACGCGGACGGAAGTACAAGAACTGAAAAGGAGCAATACAAACACAGGTATCACTGCAATTTTTATTTTTTTCATAACTATTTTTTTGTTAAAAAGTTTGATAATATTCTCTAATTAAACTCAAAAATCATGCCGAACCAAAGGCAGATTATTGCGAATTGGTCCTCTTATCATAGCCGAATGGGCAATGCCTGCATCCGCTTTCGCAGCAATACCCTCTTTTTAGATGGTATTGCCGGGTAAAAACCTTATAGCCCTCATCGGAAAGGTAAAAATCTCCTTCTTCAATTGGAATGATTTCGCTCATAGGCCGATCGGGTAATATGGTTTTTTCAAATCTTCGCATAAAATTAAGTGATCTTTGTTAATAAAGAGTCATGAAGCATCTTTAAGCCCATCTTTCGTGGGGATTGGCTGTGCGAGCGACGATTCTATGCAATTGTTGGCAACCGAATGGGGTCAAAATAAGGGGAGGCTTTATATTTTGTATCTTTGACGAGCCCCGTTTTAATACGGACATATGATTTTAGTAGTAAAAAGGATTTTTTATAGGAACTATGTCGGACTAACTTTTTGGCCATTTATACTTTTAAAGTACGAAGCCCTTAAAGAAGATCAAATTCTCATCAATCATGAGAAAATTCACTTAAAGCAGCAGCAAGAATTGTTGTTGTTGCCTTTTTATATATTGTATGTAATTGAGTGGCTGATGCGTTGTTTGTGCTATCTTGATAGTTATAAAGCCTATCAAAATATCAGCTTTGAACGCGAGGCATATCACAATGAAAATAATTTGGATTACCCAGCCGAAAGAAATGCCTTCGGTTTCCTAAAATATCTTTAACATTGAAATAAATCGATTTCGTGCTGAGTGCGTATCATCCGGTAAATCTTCCTCTTTTAATCGATAAAAAGGTTTCGCTTTCATTAAAACGTGAAGACCTTTTGCATACGCAAATTTCGGGCAATAAATTACGGAAATTAAAATACAATCTGATCCATGCCAAAGAGCTCGGGTTTGATACCATTCTGACTTTTGGCGGGGCCTATTCAAATCATATTGCAGCCACTGCCTACGCTGGCAAAGCGCACGATCTAAAAACCATCGGGGTGATTCGCGGCGATGAACTTACCGAGAAATGGCGGACGAATCCTACCTTAAAGCTGGCCGATGAACTTGGGATGCAATTTAAATTTGTTTCAAGGGAAGTGTATCGATCTAAGGATAATCCTGAATTTATCAATTACTTGGAACACGAATTTAGTCGGTTTTATCTACTGCCGGAAGGCGGCACAAATGCCCTGGCCATAAAGGGATGCCAAGAAATAATATCTGAAAGCGACTTTGATTTTGATTTCATTTGCTGCCCTGTGGGCACGGGTGGAACCATCGCCGGAATAATCAATGGATCTTATGCAAAACAAACGGTTTTGGGTTTTCCTGCACTAAAGGGCGATTTTTCAATGGAAGATATTCGTAAATTTGCCGACAAGGAGAATTGGAAAATACAACCCGATTATCATTTTGGTGGCTATGCAAAGGTCTCGGAGGAACTCATTAATTTTATAAATGATTTTCATCAAAAAACACAGATACCTTTGGATCCGATTTAT
>JALHST010000039.1 GCA_022865355.1 Maribacter sp.
TATTGCCTCGGCACTTCAGATGGGTGCGGATCTGGCCTATATGGGTTCCCGATTTATCAATACTACCGAAAGTAGGGCCCCAGAGGAATACCGCAAAATGATCATTGACGCAGGCGCCAGTGATATTGTTTATACAGCGGCCATTTCGGGGGTTCATGCCAATTTTTTAGGTGATAGCCTAAAAGCGGCAGGTATCACCGAAGAAGATCTTCGGAAAGATGTAAAAATCGATTTCGGCAAGGAACTCAACACCGAGGCAAAAGCATGGAAGACCATTTGGTCGGCCGGGCAAGGGGCCGCTCTTATCGATGATGTGGTTTCTGTGGAAACCTTATTAACGCACTTGAAAGCCGAATTCAAAGCGGCGATCGAAGTACAATGTAAGTATTTGGAAATCTATCCGAAATAGTCCCAATGCGGAAGTATTTCACCTAACTACCAATCCTCGAAACGAATGCCCTTACGCGAAGACACATATGACCCGCCCCTCTATTTTAAAAGTGGCCATTTTTCGACTATTTATGCCGGGCTTTGGAGAAAGGTAAATGGGGTAAACCAAAAAAGGGTACGGTTTGAATTGCCCGATGGGGATTTTATAGATCTTGATTGGAGCTTTGCTTCCCATCCTTCCGATCAAGTCGTCATACTTTTGCATGGTCTTGAGGGTCATGGACAGCGGCCGTATATCACCGGCAGCGCAAAAATCTTTAATGCCTCGGGTATCGATGCCTGTGCAGTAAATTTTCGGGGCTGTAGTGGAGAAACCAATCGTTTGTTCCGCTCCTATCATTCCGGCGCCACCGAAGATTTGCATTCGGTCGTGCAGCATGTGATACACAAAAAATACAATCATATATTTATAAATGGGGTCAGTCTTGGCGGCAACTTGGCCTTGGAATATGCCGGGGAGCCTAGGGAAATTCCCAAAGAAGTGAAAGCGGTTATTGGAATTTCAGTTCCTTGTGACCTTCATAGTTCCCTGAAGGAGTTGTTGAAGCCAAAGAATTATCTTTATGCCAAACGCTTCCGAAAACATTTGGTAGACAAATTAAAGCTGAAACAGCTACGTTTTCCGGAAATGATTTCGGATATCGATATCAAGAATATCAAAACCCTAAAGGATTTTGACGACATCTATACCAGTCGGGCCCATGGTTTTATCGATGCCTTGGATTATTATAAAAAGAGCAGTAGCCTTCAATTTTTAAACCAAATATCGATTCCAAGCCTAATTATTAATGCACAGAATGATTCGTTTCTGGGCAAAGAATGTTATCCCTATCAGGAAGCGAAAAAAAATCGGTTCATTTCTTTGGAAGTCCCAAAATACGGGGGGCATGTGGGCTTTGCCGGCCCCAAAAATATAACCTATTCGGAGAAAAGGGCAATAAATTTCATCAAGGGGATATGATACACATGGGTATTTCATATCTTAGTCTTTCTAAACCCTATTAAAATGAAAAAAGTACTCGTTGCCATGGCGCTTGGCGGTCTGATGATCGGCTGTGGTGGAAAAGAAAAAAAAGAAGAAAAGAAAGAAGGTTTTGAAATGAACCGCACAAAAACGGAAGCAAAGACTGAAGCAAAAACCGATGCAGTTTCGCAAGGCATCCCGATCGATATGGCCAACAAAGGAATTGGCCCGATTACTTCGGTTACCTTTGCCGATAAAATCGATCCTGCCATGGCGTCGGCCGGGGAGGCCAAATTCAAGGCCATCTGCACCACTTGTCATTTGGCAGACAAGCGTTTGATCGGGCCGGCCCTTAAAGGTGTCTTTGATCGCAGGAGTCCGGAGTGGGTCATGAACATGATCATGAACCCCGATGGAATGATCAAGGAAGATCCCATTGCCATGGCTTTGTATAAAGAATACAACAATGCCCCAATGCTAAATCAAAACCTAAGTGAGAGCGATACGAGGGCGATTGCCGAGTATTTGAGAACGCTATAATAATTTTTTAATACACAAGTCTTTGAATGCCAATATCCTAACATATTGTGGATACCGGCATTTTTTGTGCGGTTATAAAGTTCGGATAAACTGAATTTATAGGAATTTATTGAAACCGCCGGTCGATGATGGTGAGGTCAGTGAATTAATAATGCGCGGTCCACTATACTACACCTTATCTACGACGACCTTGTAGGTTGGATCCTCTAAAACGTTGACGTCTATGATTTCATCGGCATTGGCCAATAGCAGCTTACAGTCTTTGCTTAAATGCCTTAAATGGATCTTTTTGCCGACTTTTCGATAGCGTTCGGTAAGTTTATTTAAAGCTTCGATACCCGACATATCGGCGACCCTACTTTCCCGAAAGTCGATGATCACCTCGGTAGGATCGGTTTGTACATCAAATTTATCGGCAAAAGCCGTAGTGGAACCAAAAAATAGGGGTCCATATATCTCATAATGTTTTACCCCCTTATCATCGATATATTTTCTTGCCCTAATACGTTTGGCATTCTCCCAGGAATAGGCCAAGGCGGAAATAACGACCCCCAATAAAACGGCCACTGCCAAATTATGCGTAATTGCGGTGATAAAAGTTACCAAGACCATCACAACGACATCTGATTTCGGCATCTTACCAAACGTCTTGAAACTGGCCCATTCAAAGGTGCCGATGGCCACCATAAACATCAGTCCTATCAAAGCCGCCATTGGCAGACGTTCGATCAAACTAGATCCGAACATGATAAATACCAATAACATGACCGCTGCGGTAATCCCCGAAAGGCGAGCACGTGCTCCCGATGAGGTATTGATCAAACTCTGTCCGATCATGGCGCAGCCCCCCATTCCCGATAGAAAACCTGAGAGGATATTCGCTGTGCCCTGTGCCACGCACTCCTTGTTGCCGCTTCCCCGCGTCTCGGTAATCTCATCGATGATATTTAAGGTTAAGAGGCTTTCTATGAGACCCACCCCGGCAACGATTCCCGCATACGGGAAAATAATCTTGAATGTTTCAAAGGTGAGGGGGATTTGAGGAATGGATAACGGTGGAAATCCTCCTTTAATTGATTCCCCTTCCTTCATGGTATCGGCCACGGTCAGCGTATCGATTCCAAAGCCGATGACAATTGCCGAAACCACAATGATCGCCAATAATGACGAGGGCACGGCTTTGGTCAACTTGGGAAAACCCCATATTATCAACATCGTCAATAGGGTGAGACCCAGCATCGTATAAAGTGGGCCCCCTGAAAGGAGGGCATCTGTGCCCTTTTGGTAAAAATTGGGAAACTGGGCCATAAAGATGATAATGGCAAGTCCGTTTACAAAACCAAACATTACGGGATGCGGTACCAAGCGAATAAATTTCCCCAATCGCAATACCCCGGCCAGAATTTGCAGTATTCCAGCAATAATGACGGTTGCAAAGACATAATTTAGGATGATTTCGGGTTCAATTCCGGGGAAATTACGTTTCAATTCCAAGATCAGACCAATAAATAGAACGGCTACCGCCCCTGTAGCGCCTGAAATCATTCCAGGGCGTCCCCCTAGAATGGCCGTTACCAAGGCTAGCACAAAAGCGGCATAGAGTCCCGTCAAAGGAGAAAATCCAGGGATAAGGGCGAAGGCAATGGCCTCAGGCACCAACGCCAAGGCCACCGTAAGCCCCGAGAGTATCTCGGTTTTGTAATCAACTTTTTGCGTGAAATCAAATAAATTCAAATACTTCCGCACACCTAGGATTTTAAGCTGGCAAAAGTACGGTTTATTAAATTTTTAGCCTTGAACTATCCGATGAATACGCCAAATAACATTCTACCAATCGATTAATCCCAACAATTTTTCCCCGAGTGGTGATAATTTGGCAGTTTCATAGCGTGTTTGCTCCCAATTTCGAGGATCCCCCGGAAAGGCATATCCTTCTGGGGCTATTCGATGTTTCCAAGAATTAATACGCCATTCCCGCAAGGATTGATTTTCTTCTTCCGCGGGCATCATTGAAATATATTGGGCAATTCGAACCTTGTCTTTGGACTTATTCGGACGTATTCCGTGGGGCTCGGTACTGTTAAAGATCAACAAATCCCCGGCTTCCATTTTTACTTTGACAATTTTATCCTCCAAATCTGAGATATCGGGTTGAAATCGATCTCGGTCATCGGGTTGGGTCAGCTTCCAGCTATCGTAATTTCGGTATAGCCAAGGAATACATTGAAAACCACCCATATTTTGATCTGTCTGGTCGGCCAAGGCCAATACGCCCTGCACATTTTGAGGTCGGGTTTCCGGATCGTAATCCCAGTGGATAAATCCTTTTTTTTCTACACCTGGTAACAAAGGAAAGTTTAAATTGGCACGATCGATCGTGACCCATAATTTTTCTGTGCCCCATACATCGACAAATGCATCGTACACTCTTGGCATCTGACGATTGTTCCAAAGATGCTGATGGTTATACACCTCTACCATACCGGTCCCGGTAAGTTCCTTCATTTTCATATCGGCACGAGGCGGGGCATACCAAGTTGTCGGGTCACTGGGGTCTTTTTCGTCAAATTCCCATAAAAATTCGGCCGTGGCCTTGGCCTGGGCCAAGGGTACTGCATTTTTAATAACGACATACCCATTATGCTTCCAAAATGCCCAATCTTCCTCGCTCAATACGCGAAGCGGTTTCCCATTCGAGCGATCGCTGAGTTTGATTTTACTCGTCGTGGCAGTCGAAGGATTCCCAGGAATATCCTCATGGGCCTTGTTAGCCATTTCCAATTTTGTTTTAGCGTCTTGCATACTTTGTTAGTTTTAAACTTGTTCCTTAATTGAGAATATAAAACTAGGTTTCCCTACAGAATGTTTCAACCTTGATATTGACCAATATTTGAACAATATTGATATTTATTCTAAAACTACGTGCTTTTTAGTATAATTTAGTTAAATTTTAGCATGAAAATTGAGCTTGAAACCATAACCCCCGATTCTAAAAGTCCGTTTCGACTACTACATGACCCGAAACTGAACCATCTTTTCTATTGGCATTTTCATCCAGAATACGAATTGGTGTATATCGAAGGGGCGAGCGCTAAACGTCACGTAGGCGACCATATTTCTAATTATCACATGAGTGATTTGGTCATGATCGGATCGAATATTCCGCATTTGAATTTTGATCACGGGGTACAGACCGACTACCAAATGGAAGTACTGCACATCAAACCTTCATTCGTTACTTCGATTGCGGATGACTACAGTGCGTTTTCAAGCATCCATAAACTCTTCATAAAATCGCAAAATGGTATTGTTTTTTCAGGAGAAACCAAGACACAAATAGGAAATCGCATTAAAAAGCTCCATCTCCTTGCGCCATTCGACCTACATCTTGAAGTGCTTCGAATTTTTGAACTACTCGCCCATAGTCAAGAATTCGCCTTGCTACATGAGAAACCTTTTGTGAGCAGCTACAATCAAAATGAACAGGAACGTATTCGGCATATCTATACCTATATCGATGAGGGGTATCGCGAAAGGATACAGCTTGATGAGATTGCCGCACTTTGCAATCTTTCGAAGCCTGCTTTTTGCAGATACTTTAAAAAAGCAACGGGGAGTACTTTTATAGAATTTTTAAACCAATATCGAATTAGTCAGGCGAAACGGCTTTTGTTAATGGGCTATAATGTGACCGAGGCCTGCTTTGATTGCGGATTCGAAAGTCTTTCGTATTTTAACCGGACCTTCAATAAGGTGACTGGCGAAAATCCGACCGGATTTATTGCCAAACATAGAAACTGAATATCAAATGCCAATAAAATAATTCTTAATCCAACTTAAGGAAGTAATCGCTTATTAAAAAACCGCCCCAACGTATCGATCGGGACGGTTTCTAACTAATAACCAACCAAAAAATCTTTGTTTTGGCCACTCGAGGCAACCCTATACTAGTTTATTTTTCTGCATTTCGTGTGCCTCCAACGGATGCAAATTCCTTATATTCTTTTCTGCCCACAAAACTTGCAAGATTTCATCTTGCGCCGCCTGTCCCCCCAGCGAACCCATACCGCGGGTTGATAAGAGTGAAGGCACTGTCATTAATAACGTAGGGCTCAAAGTAATCATTGCCCTGAGAGCCAGCGTGCAATGTTAAAGTTTTACGCGTTTCATCGTTTTCTATAGCCTATAACTTACCATCCCCTTCAAAATCTCGTTGAACGACACCCACAGCGATTCCTGAAAGCTCATCAGTTGATTTGAAATTTTGGTCTATTTAAATGATTTACTGCCCTTTTAGTAAAATGTTGCAGCGCAATCTATAAGGCAAAGGTCCATTTTTGATTACTTTTAGGGTATTAAAATGTACCATGGGGAAAAATGAAAAGTTCGCCGTCATCGGCGGTGGAAGTTGGGCAACGGCAATCGTAAAAATGCTTCTGATAAACCAAGAATGTGTGGGGTGGTACATGCGGAATTCCGAAGCGGTCGAATTTTTAAAAATCCACAAACACAATCCAAATTACCTCACATCGGTAACCTTTGATATGGCCAAGATCGATTTGACCGATGACATCAATCTGGCGGTTAAAAAGGCCGATATATTGATATTTGCGGTTCCTTCGGCCTTTTTGGAAAGCGAACTTCAGAAATTAACTGTTTCCTTAGGCCAAAAAATAATATTCTCCGCGATTAAAGGAATTGTTCCGGAGACGGGTTTGATCGTTGGAGAGCATTTTCATAAAAAGTATGCTATTCCCTTTGAAAATATTGGCGTGATCACAGGACCTTGCCATGCCGAAGAAGTAGCCTTGGAGCGATTGTCTTATTTGACCATAGCCTGTGCCGATAAAGCAAAGGCCCAATTGGTGGCCAAAAATTTAGATAGTGATTATATCAAGACAAAGATTACCAAGGATATAATTGGCACCGAATATGCGGCCATGCTAAAGAACATTTATGCAATTGCAGCGGGCATCGCCCATGGATTGGGGTATGGGGATAATTTTCAAAGTGTTCTGATGAGCAATGCCATTCGTGAAATGAAACGTTTTACGAAGCGAATCCATAAAATCGACCGAAACATTAATGATTCGGCCTATTTAGGTGACCTATTGGTTACTGGGTATTCAACTTTTAGCCGAAATCGTATGTTCGGAAATATGATCGGCAAAGGCTATACGGTAAAAAGTGCCCAGATGGAAATGAGTATGGTAGCCGAAGGTTATTATGCCGTGAAAAGCACTTATGAGTTAAAATCAAAATTTAAAAAGAAAGTCAAAACTCCCATTATAGATGCTGTGTACGAAATAGTATATGATGGAAAAAACGCCAAAAAAGTCTTCAAGGACTTGACCGAAAAATTAGACTGAACCAAAGAAGGTCTAATAGTGTTGTGGTTTCGTGTTATCATAATGCATATGGCCCTTTGACCTCATGGTTACACCATGGAATGGCACCCCTTGGCTGGCCTACCCCCGTTCTAAGGAAAAATTCGAATGCTCCTCGATTTTGGCCATCAATTCATCCTTCCATTTTAAAATTTGCAATTCATCCGAATTAAAAATTCTCCTGAATTCTTCCAAGATAGGTCCCATTAAATTCTGAACGCTTTCAATATCGAAATACAATCTACCCGTTCTGCGAATAAAGAAATCCATAGGGCTTTGCACCATTTCAAAATCGACGCCAAATCGAAGTTCGGCCTTGGCCATGCGAACGTATCTGTCTTTGTCCTTTAAAGTGGCATAGGTATTTAAAATGGTCTCCGTTTGTTTGCCATAGTTGGTCACCAAATACCACGCTTCATATTCGGCAAAACCTTCCGGTTTTATGCGTTCGTAGACTTCTGAAATGTATTTTTTGACGTACTTGAACTTTTTAAAACCAACATTGCCACAAAGTGGAATCGTTTCGGTAGTGCATTCCTCAAAGGGAACGTCGTATTCCTCTTCCATCTTTTTGGCAATGCGGTCAACAACGCGCTCCGCCATTTTGCGATAGCCGGTCAATTTTCCTCCCGCAATACTGATCAGTCCGGTTTCCGAAGTAAAAATCTCATCTTTGCGTGAAAGTTCAGAAGCCGATTTTCCTTCCTCATGGATAAGGGGTCGCAGACCGGCCCAGGAAGAAATAATGTCCTTTAGTTCCAAATTAATTTTAGGAAACATATTGTTCACGGCGGATAACAAATAAATGGCATCGGCCAAATCGATTTTTACGTTATCCTTATCTTGATTGTAGTTGGTATCGGTAGTGCCTACGTAGGTCACCTTTCCCCTAGGGATAGCGAACATCATACGGCCGTCGGGAATGTCAAAATATACCGACTGGCGCACAGGCAATTTTTCATGCGGAAATACCAAATGCACCCCTTTGGTAAGATGTAACTTCTTTCCTTTTTTGGAATGGTTCATTTCGCGTAATTCATCGACCCAAGGTCCGGCGGCATTGATGACATATTTAGCTTTGATCTTAAATGCCTTACCTGAAATAATATCCTTTACCCGCACCCCCCGTATTTCATCGTCGGAATACAAAAAATCATCTACTTCGGCATAATTCAATGCCAAGGCCCCGAACTGCAAGCTGGTCTTGATATTTTCAATGGTCAACCGAGCATCATCGGTGCGATATTCTGCATAGTATCCCGCACCTTTTACTATTTTTTTGGGCAATAAAGGCTCTAATTTCATGGCTTCCTTCTTCTCAAGCATCTTGCGCTTGTCGTCGCCACTTACCTGCGCTAATATATCATACACTTTTAGGCCTATTGAGGTCAACCATTTCCCATACGAGCCATTTTCGATCAATGGCAATAACATTTTTTCAGGTAAAACCAAATGCGGGGCCAGTTTGTGTACAATGGCCCTTTCGGAACCCACTTCCTTGACCAACCAAAAATCGAACTGCTTTAGATAGCGAAGTCCTCCGTGAATTAATTTGGTGGATTTGCTACTGGTTCCAGAGGCAAAATCACCCTTTTCTACTAGGGCAACTTTTAATCCCCGCGATGCCGCGTCCAAGGCAATACCACCTCCGGTAATACCCCCGCCAATGACCACTAGGTCAAATACCTTCCTGCTAAGTTTTGAAACCGTTTTTGGTCTATCGAGATTAGAGAATTTTATGTTCATGTTTTTCGAATATCATATTTATAGGAAAATTATTCTGGCTCGCAAGGCGGGCCACAGGTTTTTTAAGGTGATTTTCTTTAAGTTTTTGGCAGGCTGTGGTAGCAAGGAATAGCTTGCTAATGTTCTTCCCATCCCTTGGTACGCTCCACCGCCTTTTGCCAATTATTATAAAGACGTTTTCGTTTGACCCGATCAAAAGAGGGTTTAAAGATCCGGTTCATGGGCCGATTTTGGTCGATATCGGCCTGTTTCCAGAGCCCTACATGAATCCCAGCCAAGAAGGCCGCCCCCATGGCCGTAGATTCTATCACTTCGGGTCGATGTACCTCGGTATCCAATATGTCGGCTTGAAATTGCATCAAATAGTTGTTGGCACAGGCCCCGCCATCAACCCGTAAATTTTTTAATTCTATGCCCGAATCCTCTTCCATGGCTTTTAAGATATCCTTGGTCTGAAAGGCCAATGATTCTAAAGTGGCCCTGACCAAATGCGCTTTGCCCGTATCCCTCGTCAGCCCAAATATGGCACCGCGGGCATACATGTCCCAGTAGGGCGCGCCCAAACCTGCAAAAGCAGGAACCACATAAACCGGGTTTTCGCCTTTGACGGAGTTTGCCAGGGCCTCTGTTTCCTTGGCATCCTTAATCAATTCAAGTCCGTCACGTAGCCATTGTATGGCGGCCCCTGCGATAAAAATACTCCCTTCAAAGGCATAATTGACCTTACCGTTCAAGCCATAGGCAATTGTGGTTAAGAGTCCGTTTTTAGAAAACTGTGGGGTTTCCCCGGTGTTCATAAGCATGAAACAGCCCGTTCCATAAGTGTTTTTGGCTGTTCCTTTTTTAAAACAGCCTTGACCGAAGAGCGCTGCCTGCTGATCCCCTGCGATTCCTGCTATGGGAATACGTACCCCGTCAATTTCAAAATCCCCGAAATGATAGGCTGATGGCTTTACTTCGGGAAGCATTATTTTTGGAATACCTAGGGCTTTCAATAGTTTCTCATCCCATTTCAGGTTCACGATATCGTATATCATGGTCCGGGAAGCATTGGTATAATCAGTCACGTGGCTTTTTCCCTTGGTCATATTCCAAACCAGCCAGGTATCGATGGTGCCCATCGATAAATCTCCATTTTCCGCCTTTTTTTTAGCCCCCTTTACATTATCGAGGATCCATTTGATTTTGGTCCCTGAAAAATAAGAGTCGATGACCAATCCCGTCGTTTTGCGAACATAATCGGTCAGCCCAGCTTTCTTAAGATCTTCACAGATATCCGCCGTACGTTTATCTTGCCACACGATGGCGTTATAGACGGGTACTCCTGTATTTTTGTCCCAAACCACGGTCGTTTCCCTTTGATTGGTTATTCCAATAGCCTTAATTTCGGAGGCCTTGACTTTTTCTTTTTTTAGAAGCTCTTTGAGAACCGCCAACTGGGATTCCAATATTTCCATGGGGTCGTGTTCGACCCAACCCGATTTTGGAAAAATCTGCTTGAATTCCTTTTGGGCCATCCCCTGGATTTTTCCGTTTTGATCAACGAGCAGGGCCCGTGAGCTAGTAGTCCCTTGGTCGAGTGAAATAATATATTGTTTTGACATAATTATTTGATTATGGTCTGATCTTTAAATATAATGCTTAAAGTACGTTTAACAAAGTCATTTAAACGAAGGCGGATCGGTCAGTACCTTCATTTAAAAAAATCATATTCCCGTTCGACCTTGCATATACGCAATTTATACCATTTGTACCAATCGGTGATACCTCTTTTTTGCGCCACCAAATGGTCGGCATTCGACTTCCAATTCGCTATGGCCTCAAGGCTTTCCCAGTAACTTACGGTAATGCCGAGCTCCTGTCGCGCGCTTTCCATTCCTAAATAACCAGGTTGTACTTTGGCCAATTCTTCCATTTGATCCGCCATGTGCGAATAGCCTTTTTCCCCATTGCTTCGTATAGAGGTAAAAATCACGGCATAGTAGTTTTTAAAGGGAGGCATTTTAATAAATACTATTTTTATTGAAGAAAAGTTATTCGTTAAATTGACGTTCGGCCTGCTTCATGGTTAAGGAAGACCACTCAGACAATATAATTTTTCTCAAGAAAATAGAGTACGATGGCCTCCTTCATTAAAACCGATTGCTCCCCGGCCTTCAATGCAGGCAGTTCTTCCCTTATTATATAATGCGGCCATCGATCTTCATCAAAAAAACTGAATTCATAATAGCCATAGGGTTCCAGAAGACGACATATGGCAATGTGCATTAGATTCAGCTTCTCGTCCTTTTTATACTTACGATGATATTGCCCTAGTTCTTGAACCCCTACTAGGTAGATGATCGCATCCAAGTCCAATGGGTCGCCATCGGCGAATTGGGCCGATAGTTTATCAACAAGCAATTGCCAACGTTCCTTTAATTGAATGTCTCTTGACATGGCACTTAAAATTCGAATCCCCTTTGGGAATAAGGCATAAAGGTACAAATCAAAGTTCTATATTTGTTAAAATACCACCAATATGAATTTTTTGGATATTGTCTTTGGGCTATTGCTTCTCTGGGGAACTTGGAGGGGTCTCAAAAATGGCTTGCTTATCTAAATCGCCTCGATTGCTGCCCTGATTGCGGGAATTTACGGGGCCATTCATTTTTCGTATATCGCCGGGGAATATCTGGCAAGAAATATGCACTGGGATGAACGTTATATGAATATCGCCGCGTTCGTAATCACTTTTATTATCATTGTGGTACTCGTTCATCTGGCTGGAAAATTTTTAACGAAGATTGCCAATTTCGCCATGTTGGGACTATTGAATAAAATTGCCGGCGCTATTTTCGGCACCCTGAAAGTGGCCGTAATTCTAGGTGCATTACTTATCTTTTTTGACCGCATGGACCATTCCTCAAATTTCATAGATGTCGAAACCAAACAGGAATCGAAATTTTATACCCCTCTAAAAGAAATTGGCGCCTTTGTGTTTTCTAAAGTACTCAAAGGAGAAGTTGTGAAAGAGGATGGCGAGGAATGATTGACCGGTTTTATCTAAAGATGGCACTGCGCCTAGCGCAAAATAAAGCCATTTTGTATAGGGTCACCCGGGTCCAAAATAAACGTATGCATTCCTGTGATATGTGCGGTACCCTCAACTTGTGGAATGACTGCATTGAAAGGACCATACGCTTCTTCTGATACGATAGAACCTTTAAAGACTGAACCTGTTATACTTTCAATAGTCATAACTTCTCCAAAATCAATCTGATTTCGAGTCCTATGAATGGCCATCCTACCCGAAACACCCGAACCAGTAGGACACCGATCGACTTCGCCCTCGGCGAAAACACAAATATTTCGGCTATCTATCTCAGGAATATCGGATTCCCCAATAAAAATGGTTCCATATAAGAAACCAAGGTCGTCTTCAAACGGATGTAATATATGGGTATCTTCCCGAATTACCGCGCGTTTTATAGCCATTCCCATATCGATCAAACTTCGATATGATTTTGCATCCAAATCAAAATCGAAGCGGTTCTTTTCCATATCGACATAGGCGTAGAAAGCCCCTCCATAGGCTAGATCATATATCACCTTACCAAATCGTTCAACCTCCACGGTCTTATCGAGACCTACAACAAAACTGGGTACACAATGAAATCGTACACCGGTCACCTTACCATTCTTAACGGCGACATACGAAGTTATTCGACCGCAGGGGGCATCGATTTTTAATGCATTATCGCCTTCATGCACTTGAATCCATTGCATTATGACCGCCAGCGTCGAAATAGCGATAATTGCGTGGCCACACATGGTACTATATCCTTCATTATGCAAAAAAAGTATTCCAAAATCGGCCTGATCGTCATTCGGCGGCACCAAAAGGCAGCCATACATATCGGCATGGCCACGCGGCTCGAACATCAGCAGTTTGCGCAGATGATCGTAATGATCCTTGCAAAACTTTCGCCGTTCCAGAACCGACTTTCCCTTGGGTAAGGGAAAACCCTCAACGATAACCCTTAATGGCTCCCCTCCCGTGTGCATATCGATGGCCTTTACCGCTAGCCACTCCTTGGGCGGACTAAAATTAGTACTGATTTGTGCATTTTTATAGACATTATTTCCCATGCATAAATTTTTTATAGTAATACGATGCAGCTACCAAATCCTCAAGAGCATGACCGACCGATTTGAATACCGTAATTTCCTCATCGGCCGTTCTCCCTTTAACCGCGTTTGAGCATAGCCCAAAGAGATCTCCCTGGATATCCTCTACTTTTAGCACGCCATTTCGTAACGGGATCACTAGGTCGCCACTTTCTTTTAGGGCACCTTGAAGCGTATCTACAAAAACGGATGCCTTAGAAATGGTTTCATCATCTGCCTCGCGCATATCCCTTTTATAGGAGCCCACTAAATCAATATGTTGTCCCGGTCGAAGAAATTTTCCTAAAACCAAGGGCGTTTTAGACAAGGTAGCACAGGAAATAATATCTACATCGGCGATTTTTTCTTCAATAGAAGGCACAACCTCGATTTGATAACTATCCTTCGCCAAGCAAGAGGCGATCTTTTGGGCTTTCTCGGCATTACGCCCCCAGACATACACTTTTTTTATGGGCCTTACACTGGCATGGGCCCTAATTAAATTTGTGGAAAGGGCCCCTGTTCCTAACATTAGCAAAGAGGATGATCTAGGATTGGACAAATAAGAAGATGCCAAAGCCGAGGCTGCAGCGGTACGCTTTGCAGTCAGACTTTTTGCCTCAAGGGTAGCCTTTACAATTCCCGATCGGGCATCCAACAAAATATAAATACCCTGAACCGATGGCAGACCAAATTGCGCATTTTCGGGGCTCACTGTAGCAATTTTCACCCCAGCTTCCTTCCCGGGATTCCAAGCGGGCATTAACAAAAGCGTTGAATCAGGCCCTACTTCCGGGTTTGGGAAATCATCGTGGTAACGCTGTGGGGTAATAATATCGGAAGATGCGAAGCCAGATTTTAAGGCATTTATCAATTCATGAAAATCGCCGGATGCATTTATAAAATCATCGTCTATTCGCACCATTTTCTCCATAGAATAAAAGTATGCAAATAATACAGACACCCATGAAAGGTTTTTTGAAGCAGAAACAAAAATGCCTTTCATTTTCAAATTTGGGAGACGAATTCCTCAGAGCCCAGATAACCATAGGCTGAAATAATTGATACAATTGCTTTACAGATTGCATTAAAATAATTAGGATGTAATGGCTAATAAAGGTTTTACTATTCGTCGCTCTACGGCATTTTGATATCATTTGGTCGATTTAAAGTGAACTATTGATAAATTGTTTCATTCTTTGTATCTGTATTGTAATCCTGAAAAGTTTTGAAATGTTTAAAAGATACCCCTTTTCATAAAAGCGCCCTGCATGTGCTAAATTATGATTTTGGGGATATTTATTTATATGATACGTTTGTTATCGCTGAATTTCGAGCGGGGGTAGTCGTCACTTGGGACCATATCGGCCGAATGATAGCAGATGAAATTAGAGGTATTTATGGCGCAAATGCCAAAGAACTTATTTATATCAGTAACCGAATAAACAATTATTCGGTGAGTCCGTCAGATTGGCTCAAATTCTTTGCGCACAATTACAGCCTCCGCGGTTATGCTATCGTTGGTTATACCAAAAGAAGCTATTTTAATGCCCTGTTGGAGAAAATCTTCGTTCGAACCCAACTCAAATGGTTTGACTCTTCAGAACCTGCCATTCACTGGGCCAACAATAGTTGAATTTGATTTGAATAGGACGTGGAAATGTCTGTTACCGTTCAAGCTAATGATCTGACCCGAAATTTATCGAAGGATCCTTTTTAAACTATCCTGAACCTTACCCAAGGATTTTTTGTCGGTTTTCAATTACAAAACGCACATCGACTTATGCCGTTCATCGAAAAAACATGTTTTTTTAAAGACCACATGCATTTTTGTTATATCATTACAAGGTTGGATTTCCCCTTTCAACTTCGATCCGATTGTAATTCGGTACCCCTTTCTTAGCATTCCACCTACAGAACACCTACCTACGATTTAGAACATTGTATGAATTGGAGATTCAAATATACTGTAATGGTATTTTTTGTGTTGGTAATTACTTCCTGTAGCAAGGATTCGTACGACCAAACCAATATACCACAGGCCCCCAACGAGGTGGCTATTGAGCAGGTGCTCTTGGGCCTCGTGAATGCCCATAGGACATCCTTGGGCTATGATGCTTTACAGTATAGTGAAATTGCCTATGAATATGCCAATAAGCATACCGATTATATGATTGCCAAGGGAGGTCTTAGCCATGATAATTTTAGTGCCAGGGCCTCAAGCATTTCCTCGGAAGTGCACGCGGAACTGGTTGCCGAGAATGTCGCGAAAGATTATCCCAATGCCAGCGAAGCTATGCGGGGATGGGTAGGGAGTTCGAGCCATAAAAAAACGATGGAAGGTGATTTTTCACACACTGCCGTAAGTGTAAAAAAAGATGCCAAGGGTAATTTGTATTACACCCAATTGTTCTTCCGATTGGCTTCACAATAACCATTTTCTTTTCTTAAATTTGATAATGTTGCCAATTGTCGTGCTCCGATCATTGGTGCCGTTTACGAAGAACATTACATAATCCGCTTAAAAAGATGTCAATTCAACCACCTTTCAACCTACATAAATGGGTCGAGGAACACCGGGATTCCCTGAAGCCGCCCATAGGTAATAAAAATCTATACAAAGAAGCCGACGACTATATTGTAATGATTGTCGCCGGGCCCAATGCTCGTAAAGATTACCATTACAACGAAACTGAGGAACTCTTTTATCAATTGGAAGGCAATATTCTTGTTCATGTTCAGGAAGATGGTCAAAAAAAAACCTTTACACTAGGACCAGGCGATATGTATTTACATCCAGCAAAAGTACCGCACTCCCCAGTACGCCTAGAAGGTTCGA
>JALHST010000040.1 GCA_022865355.1 Maribacter sp.
ATACCGCATCGAAAATAGAACTCAAGCACGTGAGTGGCGGCAATGGGGGAACTGATCTGTTGACCTTTGAAAAACAATAATCCTATAAAAACAATAATCCTATAAAAACAATTTCCATGAAAAAAAACATTTTAATCAAAACAATGGGTCTTTTAGCGTTTGTATTTCTGTCTTGTCAGAAAGATGACCCCGGTGCAATATCGACCAACATCCAAGCTGAAATTCAGCAGGTTTCCAATCTTCTAACCACAGGTGCGTGGCATATTACCAGTTTTATCGAATCGGGAAACGACCATACCAGCAATTTTAACGGTTACGGATTTTTCTTTAATACAAATGGAACGCTGATTGCCGATAACGGATCGACTACCGTCAATGGTACCTGGTCTGCTACCGACAGTGGCAAAAGCGGCGATGATGATAGCAGCGATGATATCGATTTTAATGTCTTTTTTGCCGAGCCAGCAAGTTTTAACGAATTGAATGAGGATTGGAATATTGTTTCCCGTTCCGATGCCAAAATTTCGCTAATACATGTCAGCGGTGGTAACGGAGGAACCGATACTTTAACCTTTGAAAAGAACTAGACCTACTTGTGGCTGAGCCCGATCTATGATGTGCTCCTTTTTTTAATTTTAACACAAAAAATCTTCCGGATTCTTTTATTAAAGTCTCCCGCTATGAAAAAGGAAGGTTTTTGATCAACTGCCCCAAGGTATCTTGGGGCAGTTTTAGTTAAAAGGATAAACCCAAAATTATTAATGGGAATAATTTTAGTACCATCCAAGAAGTGTTTTTTTAAACGGCCGTTTTACGGTATGGCTTGTCCGAATCACAAAACTTAATTTTTGAGTATCCCAATCTCGGTCTCTTTTAATAGTTTTGTTAATCCGCATTTTACGGAATCAAACAAGTTTGTTCGGAATGACCCTAGATTGAAATAATAAACCGCTACTGAAACCCTAAAATAAACTTTTAAAGTTCGAATCGGGGTTCCCCGACAACCCAAATGTTAAAGCCATTTGTTTACAGGACTTTACCAATTATAACATAAAAATAGGACACCTATTAGGACACGTTCATTATAAGATTTATACTGATTTGGGGCGTTTTGACAGTATCACCGAAATCAAAAAATCCTGATAATCAATTGATTACGAGGGTTTTAAAAACATTTAGTCGGGGTGGCAGGATTAGCTGCGCGGAACTTGTCCCGATAGCTATCGGGAGGGTCGTTGCTCGACAAAAGGGTGAAGTACAAGCTTACCTACCAGTGAAATGACAGCTAAACACCCTTTTTGAATACCCTCTTCAATATCAAAAAAATTCCCTGTGACCAAGAGACCAAATGAAAGCATAGAATTACGCCCTTTTTTCCCACATTAAAGTGAAATAGAATCGGTTTTTGAACCTTGCAAACGGCAGCATAGGGTATTATCTTCTTTTGTCCCTGCTATCTGAAAATAAACAAAACCTGAGCTCAACATGGGATGGGCATTGATTGGTTCTATTAATTTACTCCTATATTAGCTTATCAAAATAGGTCTAAATCCAATGACATTTTATAACTATATTTATGATTCCACAACGAAACTTTGGAAAGAGCCCAAGAGTACTAGAATTGATGCCTATCAAAAAAAATATGATCTTAAAGTCTTCTAAAAGTGAATTTTGATAGTTATAGCCCACCGTTTTAAGTGGTGTTTTACAATTACGATATGGAAAACGTATTTTATACGCTTAAAAATAAAATTAAGGGTGATATTTTATTGGATGACTATTCCTTGGGAATGTACTCTACTGACGCCAGTATCTATCAAATTAAACCAATTGCCATAATTCTGCCGAAAAACGCTGAGGATGTAAAAGCGGCGGTGGCCTTTGCCTATGATAATAACATCACGATTCTTCCGCGAGGCGGTGGGACCAGTTTAGCCGGACAGGCAGTCGGGAACTCTATGATCTTGGATTTTTCCAAACATATGAATTCCATTCTTGAAATTAATGCGGCCGAAAAATGGGTAAGGGTTCAACCTGGTATGGTCAGGGATGATCTGAATGCGGTATTAAAATCATATGGGTTGCATTTTGCACCGGATCCCGCTACGAGTAGTAGAGCAAATGTTGGTGGTATGGTGGGCAATAATTCTTCGGGCACAAAGAGTATTTTATACGGGAAGACGGTAGACCATATACTGGAAGCCCGGGTTTTACTTTCTGATGGCACCGAAATGCATCTGGAGAATTGCCCCCCTACTGTTTATCAGGAAAAGGCCTCCAAGACAGATAGGGAGGGAGAGCTATACAAGTCTTTCAAAACATTGATCGATCGGTACTCCCAAGAAATTAAGGATAAGTTTCCCAAGGTTATGAGAAGGGTCGGGGGTTATAATTTGGATGAGTTCGTATATACTGACGAATGGAATTTAAGCAAATTGGTCTGTGGAAGTGAGGGCACGTTGGCCGTTACCCTCGAATTGAAGTTAAACCTAATAGACTTGCCAAAATACAAATCAGTCTGCGTTGTACATTTTGAGGAGGTTTTAAAGGCAATATCCGCGGTGGAATCTATACTGACTTTTAAACCTTCGGCCATAGAAATTTTGGATAAGACCGTCATTGATCTAAGCAGGGAAAATCTAACCACAAAACGTCATAGCCATTTTATAGAGGGGAATCCGGCGGCAATTTTGATCGTAGAATTTTATGGGGACACTTTTAATGATGTAATGGACAGGCCTCAGCAGATGATTGCCGACTTAAAAGCAAGGAATTTTGGCTATGCATATCCGTTGTTTCCCCAAGGGGAGTCGTATGATGATGTTTGGGTAATCCGTAAAAAAGGTTTGGGATTAATGCTTGGATTAAAAGGAAATAAAAAACCGCTGGCGTTTATTGAGGATGCCGGGATACCCTCTGAATATCTTCCGGAGTACATAGACCAGGTATTAAAAATCTGTGAAAAACATCAGACCAAAGCGGCGATGTATGCCCATGCCAGTGTTGGGGTTATCCATGTACGTCCCATTTTGGATTTAAGATTGGCCGAGGATATAGAACGATTGAAACTGATTGCTGAAGATACTTTTAAACTTGTCGTGAAGTATAAAGGTTCCTGGAGCGGTGAACACGGCGATGGCCTGGTACGAAGTGCTTTCAATAAACGTTTTTTCGGGGAAACTTTGTACGGTGCTTTTTTAGAGGTAAAAAAATTGTTCGATCCAAAAAATTTGATGAATCCTGGCAAAATTGTGGAAGCACAGACCATCGAACATAATTTGCGGTATGGCATCGATTACAAAGATGATGAAGTTGCGACGGAATACAATTACATAGAAGAAGAAGGATTTACCGCCTCAGTGCATATGTGCACCGGCGTAGGCGAATGCAGAAAATTATCGGGAGGTACGATGTGCCCAAGTTTTAAGGTCACAAGAGATGAGGAACATTCCACGCGGGGAAGGGCAAATGCCCTCAGAATGGCAATGTCGAATCAGTTTGGTGTCGAAGGTCTGTCTAGCCAGCGCTTGCACGACGTAATGGATTTGTGCCTTTCCTGTAAAGCGTGTAAGTCAGAATGTCCAAGCAATGTGGATATGTCTAAAATGAAAAGTGATACCCTGCAAATGTACTATGATGAACATGGGGTTTCATTACGTGATAAACTCATTCGCGATTCGTCAAAAGCAGCGGCCTTTTTCTCAGGATGGAAGGCAGGCATGATAAATAGGGTCCAGAAAAACCGCTTGTTTAAATCAATTTTGGAGCAGACGGCTAAATTTGACAAAAGAAGAACTTTACCCGATTTTGCAAAAGAACCTTTTTATAAATGGTTCCATAAAAATGCAGGGACAAAGAATCGGGGAGATAAAAAAGTGGTCTTATTTGCCGATACCTATTTGAATTATCACGATCCGCATATTGGAATTTCGGCTCTGGAACTATTGAATTCTTGTGGGTATGAAGTTATTTTGGCGAATGTAGGCTGCTGTCAGCGACCAAAAATTTCCCATGGTTTTTTAAGGGACGCCAAAAAAGATGGGGCAAAAACCTTGGCAGGTTTACAAAAATTCTTGGAAGAAGGCTTAAAAGTGGTGGTTTGTGAACCTAGTTGTGCATCGGCTTTAAATGATGACCTCCCCGATTTAATTGCGAACCAGGACCTTGCCAAACAATTGAGAAACGGTGTCATGATGATCGATGTGTTTTTGGCCAATGAACATAAAAATGGCCGATTGGAGGTGCAATTCGAAACAGTCTCCGAAGCCATTGCCATTCACGGCCACTGTCATCAAAAAGCGCTCTATAGTACCGATACCATGAAATATTTACTGAAGGATTCAAAGAAAAAGGTCAATGAAATCCCATCTGGTTGTTGCGGAATGGCAGGTTCTTTTGGATACGAAAAAGAACATTATGAACTATCTAAGAAGATAGGCGATGAAATTTTATTCCCGGAGGTGGAAAAATTACAAAAAGATTGCGATATTGTTGCTTGTGGTTTTAGCTGTCGTCACCAAATAGAACATTTCACGGGAGCGCGACCAAAGCATTTTGTGGAGGTCATAAAAGCGGTTAAAGAATAAATACGGTTTAAACTTATGAGCAGTATGAACGAAATGAAAACGAGCACCAGAATTCTTATGGGACCTGGTCCAAGTGAGGTTCATCCAAGGGTTTTAAGAGCTATGGCCACCCCCTTGATAGGGCATTTAGATCCTGAGTTTTTGGAAATTATGGACGATATTAAAGCCATGACCCAGGAAACATTACAGACACAAAATCCGTTGACCTTTGTAGTCTCCGCCCCTGGGAGCGCAGGGATGGAAACCTGTTTGGTAAACCTATTGGAACCAGGTGATGAAGCCGTTATCTGTGTACATGGCGTTTTTGGTACCCGGATGGTGGATATCGCGGAGCGCTGTGGTGCAAAAGTAATCAAGGTAGAAGCAGCATGGGGAACTCCTATAAAAGCTGAAGACGTTAAACTGGCCCTGAATAGTTGTAATCCCAAATTATTGGCAATTGTTCATGCAGAAACCTCTACGGGGGTGCTACAATCTTTAGAAGAAATTAGTAAGCTGACCAAAGAAGCAGGGGCATTGTTTGTGGTGGATGCGGTAACTTCCTATTGTGGGGTACCTCTTAAAGTTGATAAGTGGGGTATTGACGCGCTCTATTCGGGAAGCCAAAAATGTTTGAGTGCTCCTCCCGGACTATCACCGGTTACATTTAGTCAGGCAGCCGTGGATGCACTCGACAACAGAAAAACAAAGGTCCAAAGTTGGTTTTTAGATTTATCACTGGTCAAAAACTATTGGTCGGGAGCAAAAAGAGCCTATCATCATACCGCTCCCATTTCGGCGATGTATGCCATGCGTGAAGCGCTTCGTATTGTGTTGGAAGAAGGTTTGGAAAACAGGTTTGCCCGCCACCAAAGAAACTATGAGCTCCTTAGGGATGGTCTTGAACGTTTGGGATTTGAATATTTGGTGGAGGAACCCTCCCGTTTGCCAATGCTAAATGCGGTAAAAACTCCCACCGGGGTCGATGAGGGCGCAGTTAGAAAACAGCTGTTGGAAGAATATAACATAGAGGTCGGCGGCGGCTTAGGACCCTTTGCCGGCAAATTATGGCGTATTGGCCTTATGGGGGAAAGTTCTGACGTGAACCATGTAAATGTGCTATTGGCAGCCTTAAAACAGCTACTGTAAAAATTAAGATCACATAAAAATTACTGCTATAGGTTAATTGATCACGCTAGAAAAATCAATCCCAATATCCCTACCGCAATTAAATAGTATAGGGTAGGAATTATGGTTTTACGAAGTATCATACCTTCCTTGCCCAAAAAGCCGACCGTAGCCGAAGCGGCCACTACATTGTGAATTGCGATCATATTGCCTGCAGCTGCTCCAACTGCCTGGAGCGCCAAAATAAAATAAGTGGGCATTGCTAATTTTGCGGCTACCCCAAATTGGAACAATCCGAACATGAGATTACTGACCGTATTGCTACCAGCAATAAAGGCCCCCAGAGCGCCGATGGAAGGAGCGAACATTGGGTATATGGATCCTACGTTCCCAGCGACCCATTCCGCCATGGCAATCGGCATTCCTGGAAGATCGGAAGGGTTTGTTCCTGAATTGATATAGATGCGAACCATGGGAACGGTAAATATCAAGACAAATCCGGCGCCAAGCAACATTTTGGCGCTTTCGGAAAAAGCGATCTTGACATCACTACGTTTCATTTTGTGTATCACCATGGTAATTAGTCCCACCACAAGAAAGACTGTTCCCGGTAAGTACAGCGGACTACTCGATGCAGAGACTGTAGTACCCAATATTTCTGTCCAGCCAATTTTCACGGCGGTCAGCCATTCTTTTATAGGAAGTTGGGTAAGCCTGGTCAGCACCAAGAAACCAGCGAGCATAACGTAGGGGGCCCATGCCCGCGTCAAGGACATTTTCTTATCATCATCCTTGATGTCCAATTTCACGTTCAAACTACCAATCCAGCTTTTAGGCCAGTTTGAATCACTATCAAAATTCCATGTTTTCGCAGGCATCAAAAAACCGCGCTTAGCCGCAAATACAACGATGGGAATTGCCACTAGAGCCCCTAATAACGAAGGGAATTCCGGACCCAAAAAAGTACCGGTGAGAAAATAGGGAACCGTAAAAGCCAGACCACCAAATAAAGTAAATGGCAATACTTGTAGCCCTTCTTTCCAAGATTTGTTTTTCCCAAAAAATCGGGTCATCATACATACCATAAGGGTGGGCATTAAGGTCCCTGTGATAGCATGTAACATAACCGCATTCGACGTTACCAATTGAATATAGTCTGAAAATCCCATCCCTGAATTGGCCAATTCCGCGGTGAGCTCAGGACTTTGTATCCCGCCACTGATCCCAACCAATATGGGCGTACCCACTGCGCCAAAAGTTACAGCAGTACTTTGTACCATCATTCCCAACATTACAGCACAAAATGTCGGAAATCCCAAACCAACCAATAAAGGGGCCACCACAGCCGCCGGGGTACCAAAACCGGCAGCTCCTTCTATAAAGGAACCGAAAAGCCACGCAATAATGATAACCTGTATCCTGCGATCTTCGGTGATATCGGTAAAGCCCTCCCGTATGACCCGTATGGCCCTGGAATACTTCAGTAAGTTCAATAGCACGATAGCGCCAAAGATTATGTACAAAATATCAAAGGTGATAAACAGCCCCTGAATAGCGGATGCCGCTATGTAATTGGACGGAATATCCCAGATAACAAAGGCTATTACAACGGTGGCAGCGAAGGAAATTGGCATGGCCGTTTTTGCCGGAATACGTAATCCCACGAGAAGAATGGCTGCTGACAGAATCGGCAGAAAAGCCAAAAATGCAAGAAGTGTTGGTGACATGGTCGGCCGAATTTGATGATTATTTTTTTCCCATTCTATTCCTGAACTAATACTTTTTTAAATATAAAGAACTTTTATGCCTTATAAAATCTTAATTTAAGATGGAGGACAAATACATAAAAAAAGTAGAAAATCATCATTGTTCCAAATTATTGTACTATCCATAATTAGTATGTCGTCCGAATTAAAAAAGACGGATTGTAATGTCGGGTTACTTTTTTTGACGAACAGCTCCTTTCCGTAAAATGGGCGAATGAATAAATTGAGGGAATACATGGCATTTGACCTGCAATGAAACCAATATCCAATTGATATTATGTGAAGAAAAATGTAGCAAGTTAGGTGCAAAGGATTGGCTATTTTTTTACTTTTTACAGCCTATTGAACTATATACTTCCAATTGCCTTTTTAAAGACCTATATTGTTCACGGAAGTCGTAGTTGAAACAACTTAATATGGATGAGGTGCAACTGACAAAAGTTATTATTTTGGTGGGAATGCCAATACTACTTGCAGTTCGCTTTCAGCCAAATAATCAACAATTTCAGTGCTAAAGGGTATTAAAAATCGATCGCCTTTTTTGATTTTAATCTCTTGCGTTGCCGTTTTAACCCTACCATGACCCTCGGTTACAATAGCTATATAAAAGGAATCATATCGTGTGCTATACTTCTTGCTTATGTGAAGACGGGTTACCTTAAAACAGGGGGTCTGTTTTTCGTCAATAAGCACAACTTCAAAACCTCCATCCTGTTCTTCCAATACCCGTGGTTTACAGAAATAATCGGATCGGATCGTTTCTACGGAAATTTTCTTAAAATGGATCATATCCATTGCAAAATCAATCCCTCTATCCATGAATCTTGCCGCTTCAGGAAGAAGGTATCCCCCTCTTTCAAATTCCAATCGGGCTACAAAATCAGTAGGTTCCATAATCTCAATCATCAAGACCCCCGGACCAATGGCATGGGGTATCCCGCCAGGAACTATAAAAACATCTCCAGGAGCTATATTGACTTTTTCAAAACAACTTGTAATTGTCTTTATATCCTGCTTTTCTACTGCTTTTTTAAAATCTTCTTTGGCAATGGGGTTTTGAAATCCGAAATAGATATAGGGATCTTTTACTTCTTCTCTAACATCCAGAATTACATAAGCCTCGGTTTTTCCATGATTACTATCCAGATATTTCCTTGAAAATGAAACAGTAGGGTGTACCTGTATATGCAAACGTATGGAAGAATCTAAAAGCTTTACTAAAACCTGCGTTCTTGAACCATATTTTTTATAATGATCTGGTCCGACCAGCTCGTTGGCGAACGCTTCTAGCAAATTGGTCAGTAAATGGTTTTTCCCATTGATGCTTACCATAGAGATTCCTTCTTCAAAAAAATCTTCCCTGCCCTGATTCGTTGCTTTGGTGGTTGAAGCTATCCAATCTTCGGGAAAATGCGAATCTTTAGGATGGCTTTTACCATCAGCAATATCCAGCATTCTGCCACCGAGATAGGTTCGCCATACCCTATTTGGCGACAATAAAATAATATCAGCAAATTTTTCCATTAAAGAGAACTTAAAGAATGAATGATACTGGTATAGCTCATATAACTCATAATTAAAGAAAAAATCAATATGAGTATCAATATAAAATTGGTCCAATTCGAAAATTTGTATTTACCCAGTAAAAATTCTTTTTGGCCTAGAAAAATTATGCATGCCACGGTCGCCGGCAGCACCAATGCCCCGAAAGCTTGAGAAGTAATCATTACCGCAATGGGTTTGGCATTAAAAACAGGCACTATAAGCCCTAATAAAGAAATTAATAGGGCGATGATTCGATAGCTAGCTCTTCTCAAGTTAGGTTTTCGCTCATAATAATCGTCTAAAAGCCAGGGTAACAAGGCTACATTTGGAAATTGTGACGACAGCCCTGCCGCGATAAGTCCGATGGTAAATGTAGCCACGGCAAAGGATCCTGCCATGGGTTCCAAAAGGGTAATCATTTCTGAAACATTTTCCAGTTTTATTCCCTTACTAAATAAAGTCCCCGCTGCGGCTGCCATGATAGAACCACTGACCACAAACATTAAAAAGCCTGAAAAAAGAGCATCTTTTTTTTGTTTCTTAAGGTCATTCATTGTCCATCCCGCTTCCTTTACCAAGGTGGTTCTTAAGATAAACAAGCCTGAAAATACAGTAGTGCCCACCATAGAGGCAATGACCAAAAAAGCACTTTTTTCCGACTCCGAATCAGGTATGTTGGGCACCATCCCTAGGGCTATTTCCTTTGCTGACGGCATCAAAAGAAAGAAGTTGATCAAAAAACAGATAGCCATTATCCCAACGAAAATCGCAAGAATGTTTTTAAATACCGCTGTTTTCCCAATGAGAAAGATGATATAAACAAGGGCGATATAGAAAATCGCGAAATAGAGGGGCTTAATGCCACCTTCAATGAAGTTTTTTGACCATTCGTAGCAAACATCCCCCAAGATTCCCATTACCCCAATTACACTGCCACAAACATGGGCGGTAAGGGTGATTATAAAAAAGAATCCTACAGCGGGGTGAATATATTTTCTAAAAGATTGTAAGGCTGTTTGACCTGAAACCAGTGTATATTTTCCATATAGATGTATCAAAAAAAAGGTAATGGCACATGATAAGAAGATAGTCCATAATAAAGACATGCCATAATCGGCTCCGGCTTTCGCCATGGCTGTTACACTTCCGGTACCCACTGTAAATCCAAATAGGAATATCCCAGGTAATAGAGATTTAAAGAGCGTTCTTAATTTTTCCATATCAACTGAATACCTAATTATACGAATTAAGTCCGCTAGGAAATTAAGGATTATTATCACTAAAATATAATTCCCTGCCTATTATCACAGAACCCATCATTTTGTCGTTTATCTCCAATTAATTGCTTTCTTTACTTTATGGAAGCGTTTTTTCACTCTGATTATTGGCCCTTTGCAGTGCTAGCGCTGAGTGTTATCATGGTGGTGTCTTTGATTACCAGATTGCGTTTTCATCCATTCATTGCGCTCATGGTATCCGCTATATTCGTTGGGCTGATCTCCCGTACATTGCCCTCGGTGGCCGGACAAAATCTCCTGGTTGCGGCGGTTGAACTCCCCATGACCGAGTTTGGAACAATGGCTGGTAAAATAGCATGGGTCATTGCCCTGGCTGCGGTAATCGGTACGGCGATGATGGAAAGCGGGGCGGCAGAACAGATCGTAAACTGGTTGTTGAAATCGCTGGGAGAAAAACAAGCCGCTATTGCCCTGATCATCAGTGGATTTATATTATCGATCCCTGTTTTTTTTGATACCGTATTTTTCTTGCTGATACCGCTAGGAATCACCCTGGCCCTAAAGACAGGAAAGGATTACGTTCTTTATGTAGTTGCCATAGGGGGCGGGGCCGTCATTACCCATAGTATTGTTCCTCCCACCCCAGGACCCCTGATCATGGCCGAAACACTCAACATTGAGCTGGGTACTGTTATATTGGCCGGTCTAGTAGCGGGTATTGGCCCGGCCATTGCCGTATTTGGGGTGGCGAAATGGCTCAATAAAAGGTTAAAAATTCCGGTTAGAGTTGCTGACCAGCACGTAACATCGGTTCAAAATCCGCCCTCCCTTGCACTTTCTGTCTTACCCGTTATCGTTCCCCTATTAATGATCAGCTTTGCCTCAATAATAAAGGAAGTTACCGGTGATCTTCCCGGGTGGATAGCTTTTCAGGGAAACAAAAACATTGCCATGGGCATAGGCGCGTTCATAGCACTCCTTCTTTGGTCAAAGACTCAAAAGCTCGGTTCAAAAGACCTCTGGCAGGCCGTTGCCAAGCCCTTGGAGGTAGCGGGTATCATTATTCTCATTACCAGTGCCGGCGGGGCATATGGGGCAATGATCAAGCACAGTGGCATTGGAGATGCCATTAGTCTTTCAACGGAAGGTTTTCATGTGCACTACATACTCCTCGCATGGATAATCGCTGCCGTTATGAAAATTGCGCAGGGTTCCGGTACGGTTGCCATGATAACCGCCTCAGCAATTATGGCGGCCTTGATCGGCCCTGAACCTCAGCTTCCATATCATTCTATTTACATTTTACTTTCGATCGGTTTTGGATCTCTTTTCATATCGTGGATGAATGACAGCGGGTTTTGGGTCGTAACGCGTATGAGTGGTTTTACGGAGAAGGAAGGATTGCAGATCTGGACTTTCTTGCTCGCAGTGGTTTCCTTGGTCGGTCTTTTTCAGGTTATGTTGTTTGCATGGTTATTCCCATTGGCATGATTTTTTATGTTAATTTGCGAGAGGGATTTATAATGTTATAACGGATTCATATGCAGGTAGTTATTTTAGGTGGCGGCGGCTTTATAGGGTTAAGGTTGGCCAAGAAATTGTTGGAAGACGGAAGGCTGAATTTGGGCGAAATCACCCAATTAACATTAGTTGATATTGCATTTCCCGAAGATGCCCCAAAAGATCCAAGACTTGAATATATAAAGGCCGATTTTAGTGATGAAGCCACGATCAGGAAAGTTCTACAAAAGCAACCAGGTCTGATATTTCATCTGGCGGCCATAGTGAGTGGGGAGGCAGAAAAAAATCTCGATCTGGGAATGCGAATAAACTTCCATGCCTCCCTTCAGCTTTTGGAATTGTGCAGAACGCTTGCCTTTCATCCCCGGATCGTATTTGCCAGTTCGGTCGCAGTATTTGGCGGGGATGTTGCTAAGGTCATTCTAGATGAAACGGGCGCGAAGCCTCGCAGTTCCTATGGAACCCAAAAAGCGATGGTAGAACTCCTAATAAACGATTATAGCAGAAGAGGATTTATTGACGGCAGAAGCCTCAGATTGCCGACAATTACCGTAAGGCCGGGGAAACCAAATGCCGCTACCTCATCCTTCGTTAGTGCTATCATTCGTGAACCCCTCAATGGAAAGGCAACTACCTATCCCGTACCATCCGAAACAGAGGTGTGGATTCAATCTCCAAAGCGCGTAATACAGAACTTCATTCACGCTGCCAATATTGATGAAAAAATACTCGGGGACGACAGAGTGATCAATCTTGCGGGATTGACAACTACCATTCAAGAAATGATACACAGTCTTGATCGGATTACCAGCCCTGAAGTGACCCGGTTAATATCTTATGAGCCGGATGAATTTTTGCAAAGTATCGTACTTACGTGGCCGCCCAATTTTGATCCCCGACGAGCCAATACCTTGGGATTTGTCAGGGATTCGTCTTCTGAAGAAATAATACGGTCGTATATGGAGGAGGAAGGAATAATGAATGCGTTCAATAAATAAATTTAAAATCAAGGATGGGTCAAAACACTAAAATTGCAATCGTCACCGGGGCAGGTTCCGGGATTGGGAGAGTGGTGGCCATAGCGCTACATAATGACGGCTGGTCTGTAGTCTTGGCCGGTAGGCGCGAAAAGCAACTTATAGAAACGGCAAAGGCATGTAAGCTTGAACGGACCCTGGTTATCCCAACGAACATCACAGATCCCAAAAGTGTTCAACATCTTTTTCACCAGACTATAAAAATCTTTGGTCGCTTGGATTTACTTTTCAACAACGCGGGCATAGGGGCACCGGCAAAACCTCTTGAAGAGTTGACCTTGGATGAATGGCAGCGCGTTATTGATACGAATTTAACGGGGACATTTTTATGCACCCGGGAAGCGTTTAAAATTATGAAGCATCAGGACCCGAAAGGTGGACGCATCATAAATAACGGTTCTATTTCCGCCCACGTGCCCCGGCCCTCACTCTGCACCCTATACGGCCAGCAAGCATGCGGTAAGCGGGTTAACCAAGTCTACATCCTTGGATGGCCGCGAATTCAATATCGCCTGCGGACAAATTGATGTCGGAAATGCCGCTAGCGCAATGACCAAGAAAATGGAAGAAGGAATACTTCAGGCCGATGGCTCCCGAAAAGTAGAACCCACTATGAATCCCGAAGATGTAGGCCGTGCGGTTGTCTATATGGCCAGTTTACCACTTCATACAAATGTTCCATTCCTGACCGTAATGGCAAATCAAATGCCCTATATAGGAAGAGGCTAAAATGGGTGGTCCCGGCATAAATAGGGGCTTGTCTAATTTTTCAAGACAGGATTGGCTGCGGTGAACCTGTCCCGATAGCTATCGGAAGGGTCGGTGCTCAACAAAAGCCAGAAATCTATCGATTTCTGGCTTTTGTTGGTCGGGGTGGCAGGATTTGAATAAAATCACATAACCCTTTTAAAATCAATACTTTATCTAAATATTTTCCAAGCAGGACATCAAATAGGACATCTTCAACAGCGTTTTGACACTTTCGTGTGATAAATATAGGAAAGGAATGTCATATGGATTCAAAGGAGTTCATTTTTTATTCATTCCATCGTTTATTTGAACTTTGGGTAGTATTGGTATAAGAATGGTAGCCAATTACGGACTTCATTTCTGTCAAGTTATTGGAAAATTAAAGCGAGCTACAACCCATTAATTTGCTGAACATTTCACTAATTATGATCAAGCAAGTTCACAACGGCCTGATGAAATTGGGCTGGGTCTTGCAACGGACCGCCATGACTTACATTTGGGAGAATAACGAGTTTGGCGTTTGGTATAAGACGTGAAAGGTCTTGAAAGTGTTCAAGTGTTATAAATTGTTCATATTGTCCGCATGCAATTACCGTCGGTGCCTTGATAATTTTAATATCTGTAGGATTTAAGTCCGGTTCATTACTATACATTTTCCCAAGGGCTTTTCGAAATTCAGCAAAACTATCGGGCTTGGGTGAAAGCTTGCGATAGTTGGACTGCACCTTCTCCATAAATCGGGCGGCCAATACAGAATCAGTGGGTTCTGTTTTATAACCGGAAAGATTATAATTGGCACCATAGGTAAAAAGTTTATTTACCCGTTCCGGATACTTATAAGCAAGGATCAATCCTATAACACCTCCATCGCTCCAGCCTACAATTGATGCTTTTTCTATTTTTAAGTAATCCATAAGTTGGAGTACATCCGATGTCATTAGGTTGTACCCAAATGGTCTATCCGACATGGAACTTCGGCCATGGCCCCGGCTGTCAACAACAATCACTTTGTGTGTCTTTGATAAAAGTGGCACCTCAAAACCCCACTCATCAGAACTAACCAATCCACCATGTAGCAGAATAACTGGTTCTTGACCATCTTTATTGAATATGGCATAGTACATTTCGATATCATTGACAGGTGCAAGACCGCTTTCATCAGCCTGCGGCATTGGCGGAGCATCAGGTAGCGTTTTCCAGAGTGGTACAGTTTGGCACATGGCACAGCTACCTGATATCAATAAGCTTAAAAATATTATCAATGTTTGTTTCATTATACCAGAGAGGTTTAATTGTAAAGATAATATTTTATTAAGCAGATTGCGTACAACAATTGGATACAGATCATATGGTCTAATGTCGGAATATATAGTTAAATATGATCTATACCTGGGTTATACAACCAATCGTTTATTTGAACTTCACAAATGATTAAATCGTTCTTCCAATATGGCATACTGGCCATCATTTAAAGGCGAAATGCCATCAAACTAATTACTTATAAAACGGAAAAAAATATGAAAAAAGGGATGCCAACATTATAGAATCTAGAAATTAAGAATGAAAAAATTGTATAAATATGTCTATTTAGGTTCTAGAGTTCTTTTAGCGCACTTTCAATCAACACTGGCCCTAAACTCGATCCAGATTCTGATATGGACTTGCCAGTAAAACACCTAATATGGCGGTATACGATTTAACCATAAAAAATCCAGATTACAAAAAGCCCTTAGCACTAAAAAGTAACATTATAAAATCCAAATTGGAGGTTATGTGTAAAAAACGGTCACAGTGAACCACTGAAAACGGAATTTTTGAGCCACTTAAAAAGTCATTTCAGACTATGCCATAAAAGGGTTTACAATAATTATTGCTATGCTCTCTTTAATCCGGCGAACGTGGTATACTTCGACCGGTTCATCCAGGTCACCAGTATCCATCGGTTCCTGAAGTCCTGTACGGATCTGTCGCGCATCCCCGCCAAGGAACTCCGGGAAGCGGTGCTCAACTTCCAGCCGGAATTCCACGCCAAGGCCA
>JALHST010000041.1 GCA_022865355.1 Maribacter sp.
CCTTGGGTGGTGACGAGCACAGTACCATCGGTAAATACACCATCTACATCAAAAACGAAGGTATTAATATGTTCTAGGTATTCTTTATAACTTTTGTCCATAGGTCTTTGCAATTGATCGAGTCAATAGGGTATAAATTTCCTTAAAATCGCTTTTTTCAAGTTGTCTTAATTGTTTTTTAAGCGTTTTGGCATCTCCCCTTCGGGCCGGGCCTGTCTGTGCGTCAAAAGGCGCTAGGGTCTCTAGTTTATTGGCGGTCTCCTGTATTAGTGGGAAGAGGGTGTCAAATGGTATTTGGGCATTTTCACTGATCTGTTGGCCAATGAAATAAAGATGGTTCGTAAAATTGTTTATGAATACTGCGGCGAGGTGAAGTTTGCTCCGTTGTTCCGAATTAACCGAAATTACGTGGTTAGATAGAAGGGAGGCAAGGGTATTCAATAAATTGATATCGGAGCTATTTTCGGCTTCGATACAGATGGGAATCTTTGTGAAGTCGACCGTTCTGTTTGCCGTAAAGGTCTGTAAGGGGTAAAAGACCCCGCGTCGAACGGTTTTCGGGAGCACTTCTAGCGATGAACTCCCCGAGGTATGCACCACCAAACCGTTTAATCCTATTATCGAGTAAGCCATTAAGGGAAAAGCATCATCGCTTACTGCGATCAAATAGATATCTGCTTTCTCGGAAAATTTTGCATTTGAATCGGTTTTTGTCGATTTCCCAAAATATTCCAAGGCCTTCTTATTTCTGCCGACAACTTGAACGACCTCGATTTGAGAATGGTTCAAAAATGCTTCAAATAAATGTTGGGCCACATTTCCGGTACCCATAAGTGCAACCCTGATCATGCTCAAAAATACAAATAAAAATTGCCCGGGGCTTAAGAAAGAATTAACAATGCCCATTCTCTTTTTATGTGTCTTGAAAATGTCTTAAATCATAAAAAGGGGCTATTTTTGCTAGCTGAAAACCAATGCGTCTCCTGATGACCGAGTTACTTAAAAAGTTTTTTTTCTCCACCCGTTTAATGGCAATTTTATTCCTTGTTTTTGCAACTTCAATGGCATTCGGAACCTTCATTGAAAGCAAATATAGTACTGAAACTGCCAGAATATGGATTTACAATACCACGTGGTTCGAGCTCATCATGCTTTTTTTTGTTATCAATTTTATCGGGAATATGTTCCGATACCGCTTATTGCGATGGGAGAAATGGCCGGTGTTGATCCTACATCTCTCTTGGATATTGATAATACTCGGTGCCTTCGTAACTAGATATATTAGTTTTGAGGGAATGATGCCCGTTCGGGAAGGGAGTACCGAAAACATATTTTATTCCGACAAGACGTTTTTAAAGGCCAATGTGGATGGCGAAATCAATGGGGAAATGAAAAGAAAGGTCCTTGAAGACGCCATTATGGTGACCCCTGAGGCATTAAAATCTTCATTACCCTGGAAAGGTGATTTTAATGGACAAGATTTTACCATTCGCTATGTAGATTTTATAAAAGGGGCTAAACTGGGTCTAATTCCCTCTGAACAAGGAAATGAATTCCTAAAAATCGTTGAAGCCGGTGATGGACAGCGGCACGACCATTTCTTGGAATATGGACAGGTCACCAGCATTCACGGCCTGCTTTTCTCCTTGAACAAACCTACCGAAGGTGCCGTTAATATTAGCACAACCGATTCGGTTTATCAAATAAGATCACCATTCGAAGGTAGTTTTATGCGTATGGCAGACCAATTACAGGGAAATTTAAGTAAAGACAGTCTTCAACCCCTCATGCTCCGCTCGCTCTACACGATGGCCGGGATGCAGTTTGTGATACCAGAACCCTTGGTAAAGGGATCTTACGGCGTGGTGAAGGTGCCAAAGAACGAAGTTACCGAGGCGACCCAGGATGCTTTGGTGGTAGCTATAACGGCAAATGGCGAAACGGTTCAAAAGAAATTACTTGGCGGGAAAGGCTCGCTAAATTTTTCCGAAAAGTTCAAGGTGGGCGGACTCGATTTTTCATTGGCATACGGATCCAAAATATACGAACTGCCCTTTGCGATAAAATTAAATGATTTCATTGCCGAAAAATATCCGGGCACCGAAAGAGGCTATAAATCGTTTATGAGTAAAATTACCGTCGAGGATGACCGTCCTTTCGACTATGATATTTATATGAACCACATATTAGACCATAAGGGGTATCGTTTTTTTCAAGCAAGTTTTAATCCGGATGAAAAAGGCACTATTCTTTCGGTAAATCACGACCAATGGGGTACTTGGATTACCTATGTGGGTTATTTCCTATTGTATTCGGGTTTGATGGGAATCATGTTTTTCGGGAAAACCCGGTTCAAGTATTTGGGTGCATCACTTGACAAATTGAAGAAAAAGAAGGCGGCCCTGACAACGTTGTTTTTTTTGGGGATGGTACTTCATCTCTCTGCCCAGGAAACTGTTGTCGATGAAGGCCATAATCATACAAAGACGCCGCGACAGAGCCAAATTGATTCGTTGTTGGAGGCTACCAAAGTTGACAAGGATCATGCCGCCCAATTTGGCAAGCTGGTAATTCAGGATGAAGGGGGTCGAATGAAGCCCATCAATACGTTTTCTTCAGAACTTTTGCGCAAGCTTAGCGGTAAAAACAGCTACAAAGACATGAATCCCGATCAGGTATTCCTGTCGATGATGATGAATCCCGCACTTTGGTATAATACCGAATTTATCGCATTAGACAAACAAGGGAAGAACGATAGCATTCGCAAAATCATCGGGATACCCCAAGGACAAAGAAATGTAAAGGCAACCGATTTTTTTGATGCCCAAGGAAATTACAAGCTGGAACCTTATTTACGGGACGCGACCGTAACGAATAACCCCAATAAATTCCAGCAAGATTTCAAGGATGCCAATATACGCTTGGCCCTTTTGAATCAAGCGCTTGGGGGGGATATCGTCAAGATATTTCCATTGTTGAACGACGAAAACAATAAATGGATTTCAGCCGTAGAATTTATGGGAGGACAATATCAAGTCGGAGATTCATTATATGCAAATTTTATAAGGAACGCCATTCCCTACTATTTGATGACTTTGGGCAAAGCAAAACAAACGGGCGATTATTCGGAGGCGGACAAATTGTTACAGGCCTTTAAACAGAATCAAAAAAATCATGGGAGTGAAGTCTTACCTACTGACAAAAAAATAAATACCGAAATTCTTTACAATAAATTGAACATCTACAATTGGTTGTACAGGCTCTATGCATTGACAGGTCTCTCCCTATTTTTTGTGCTTATTTTTCAGATCTTCAAAAATAGGGAGGTTTGGCGCGTGGCCTCTTATTTCTTAAGGGGAACCATTTTAATATTGTTCCTGTGGCACACGGCAGGGCTAATTTTGCGATGGTATATATCGGGACATGCGCCTTGGAGCGATGCCTACGAAAGTATTCTGTATGTCTCCTGGGCGACCATGGGAATGGGACTCCTTTTTATTAGAAAAAATGAGATGACCATTGCCGCGGCGGCTTTTGTGACGGCCATGTTGTTATGGATAGCCCATCAGAATTGGGTGGACCCCTCGGTATCGAATTTGGTGCCCGTGCTCGATAGTTACTGGTTGATGGTACATGTCGCCGTGATCGTAGCAAGCTACGGACCCCTTACCGTTGGTATGATCTTGGGAATGGTATCCTTGGTGCTCATGATACTTACCAATAGCAAGAACAAGGCAAGAATGCAAATCAACTTGGAAGAATTGACCATTATCAATGAATTGGTGTTGACGGTGGGCTTGGTCATGTTGACGATCGGGAATTTTCTAGGGGGCCAATGGGCGAACGAAAGCTGGGGCCGCTATTGGGGTTGGGATCCAAAAGAAACCTGGGCCTTGATTTCCATAATGATATACGCCTTCGTGATACATACCCGATTGGTGCCAGGCCTTCGAAGTAAATGGATATTTAACTTTTTAAGCGTAGCCGCTTTTGGCAGTATTATGATGACCTATTTTGGGGTCAACTACTACTTGGTCGGCCTCCATAGCTATGGTCAAAGCGGCTCAGCAGCGATTACCCCCGATTATGTGTGGTATATTGTTTTGGGCGTTGGTATTCTTGGCGCGGTCAGCTTCTGGCGCTACCGTGCCAATTATGGTAGATAATGCTCTCTAATGTTATTTGCCCCCATTGGCTTTCAGATCTTCAAGACAAAGGTCGTCAAACGTCGGAATGGTCCCACCACTGATCATATTCAAAAGTCCTTCACCTGTTTCGGCGGTCCAATACATCAAGCAATTCTCACTGGTGCAATGCCGTCCGTGTGCTGTATCCTGATGATCGCTTTGAAGGGGGGTGCCGGCATTTACCATACCCATCAAATGACCGAATTCGTGATTTAAGACGGTAGTTTCCAGTACGGTCGTACTAGGAGCCAAGGGCTGGCCACTAAAGTTTTTTATGGTTTCTTCAAAGATCACGAAGGATGTATTTCGATAAGCTACGCCAAGAACCGAGCCATTGTCTGTATTCTCTGAATATTCACCATCAATGTAGAGTCCGAAAACGGCTATTTTATTTTCTGAATTATAGGCCGTTCGCAAACCGTCTTCCAAATTTCGTATATCGGCAATCGTATAAACAGCTTGTCCCGGCGATTCGATTTCCTTCAATTCAATTTCGATACCCCCCGATTTGTGCAAGCGGGCGATTAAAAAATCCTCAAAATTTTGAATGGTAGCTGCTGTTGGCTGAAGCCCTTTGACATAGAAAATTTCGAGATGTATGATGTCAAAATTAAGTTCCGTCAGTAAGTCGCTGGCAGAATCCCCTACTGATTTTCTATTGGCGGAAGGATCTATGGTAACCATTTCGCCTTGATCATCAATAATGGTGATGTCTCCGTTCATTTTGTCTTTTGAACAGGAAAGTATCAACAAAAGCAGCAGAATATAAATTTTATGAAAATACATTGGGCGGGGGATTTTGATTGCCGAAAAGAGGTTTCAATTTAATTAACGCATCGCGTTTTGATTTAGTATGGGGATTTACAAGGATTAAAACATTGGTTGGATTTTGGAGGTTTTGGAAGTAGAAAAATTTTGTCATATTTTTTAAATACGCGATATTTATACCCTTACGAAATGATAGGAATTATGTTTTTTATAAATGTCAATGGGTTTTCGGCCCGAATTTAAGAAGCCACACCACACGTGAGGCCCGGACATTTTTTTCTGCTGTAAACATAATCCTATTTAAAAATGAACACTTCAGTTAAACAAAGCTTAAAAAAAGTATTCGATTATTTTATAATTGCAATAACCGGTAAGGAAACTGATTTTACGTCGGGTAGTATCCGTAAGGCCATTTTTATGCTCGCCATTCCTATGATTATGGAAATGATGATGGAGTCGATCTTCGCCATCGTGGACATCGCCTATGTCTCACGGGTCAGCGTGAACGCTGTGGCTACCATCGGTCTTACCGAATCGGTTATTACTCTCGTTTATGCCGTCGCCATCGGTCTAAGTATGGCCGCAACGGCAATGGTTGCCCGCAGAATAGGCGAAAAGGATCTCGAAGGAGCGAAAGAATCGGCAGTACAGGCCATGCTGTTAGGTGTTTTAGTCTCGCTCCTGGTCGGGGTTATTGGATTTTTTTATTCAAAGGAGTTATTGGCCTTGATGGGGGCCGAACCCGATTTGATATCCGAGGGCCATGGGTATACTAAATTGTTAATTGGTGGCAACATAACCATTGTCATGCTATTCCTTATTAATTCCGTTTTTAGGGGGGCAGGGGATGCCGCCTTTGCCATGTGGACATTGGTACTTTCAAATTGTATCAATATTATTTTAGATCCTATTTTTATCTTCGGATGGGGGCCCGTTCCTGAGTTCGGCGTCATGGGTGCCGCCATTGCCACCAATATTGGCAGGGGTTCGGCTGTATTGTTTCAATTTGCTGTACTTTATTTTGGATGGAGCCGGATTAAGATTGGTTTGAACGATGTGGTTCTTCGGCTCAAGGTAATGGTTGATCTCATAAGAGTGTCCTTGGGGGGTATAGCCCAATTCCTTATTGGCACATCAAGTTGGATATTTCTCATGCGGATGATGTCGGAATTCGGAAGCGAAGTTTTAGCAGGATATACCATAGCGATTCGGGTAATATTATTTACCCTGATGCCCTCATGGGGAATGAGTAATGCCGCGGCTACCCTTGTAGGTCAAAACCTCGGGGCCGGGCAACCGGAAAGGGCAGAAATCTCGGTATGGAAAACCGGTAGATATAATGCGTATTTCATGGGGTTGGTTTCGTTGGTATATCTACTGTTCGCCAAACAAGTCATTTCTTGGTTCAGCTCAAATGAAGTGGTCATTGAAAATGGCGGCCTGTGTCTACAAATCATAGCTGCTGGCTATATCTTTTATGCCTACGGAATGGTTGTAACCCAGGCATTCAACGGGGCCGGTGATACCCGGACCCCGACAAAAATAAACTTTTTTGCATTCTGGATCTTCCAATTACCTTTTGCCTATTTGTCTGCGATTACTTTTAAGATGGGTGCACTGGGGGTATTTTTGGCCATCACTTTGGCCGAAGTGTTGCTCGCTGTGATTTCCATTGTATGGTTTCGAAAAGGAAATTGGAAAAAGTTCCAAGTATAACCGATTTTTGTAACTTTAACCTCTTATTAAAACGAGCCATGGAGCAGCGAAAAAAAGGCCTGAATACCATTTGCACCCATACGGGTCAATTGGAGGACAAAGAATTCAAAGGGGCGGTATCTCCCCTCTATATGGGTACCTCATATGCTTTTGATGATGTCGACGTAAAGCGCTACCCACGGTATTTTAATACTCCGAACCAAGTGGGCCTCGCCAAGAAGATCGCTGCCTTGGAGCACGCCGAGGCGGCATTGATTTTTGGTAGCGGCATGGCCGCCATTAGTACCACATTGATGGCATTCCTTCAAGCCGGCGACCATATTGTACTGCAAAAGACTTTATATGGGGGCACCTATAATTTGGTAACCGAGGAATTCGTAAAGTACGGTATTTCATATTCGTTTACCGATGGCTTGCAGCCTTCCGATTTTGAGGATAAAATACAGGAAAACACGAAAGTCATTTTTATAGAAACCCCATCGAATCCGTTACTTACGATAACCGACCTGAATGGCGTCGCAAAAATTTGCAAGAAATACAAACTTGTTTCCATGATCGATAATACGTTTGCCAGCCCGGTAAATCAAAATCCGATTGATTTTGGCATCGATATCGTCATCCACAGTGCTACCAAATACATGGGCGGTCATTCTGATATCCTGGCAGGTGCCGTGGCATCGACGGAGTCGTATATGAAACGAATTTTTAATCTCGCCAAAAACTTTGGGGGAAGCCTTAGTGATTATACCGTTTGGCTACTAGAACGAAGTATGAAGACCATGGGAATTCGGGTGCGGGCACAGAATGAAAATGCGGAAAGAATGGCAGCCTATTTAGATGGCCATAAGCAAATCGCCAGGGTCTATTATCCGGGCCTTGCGAGTCACCCCGATCATCAATTGGCCAAAGCTCAAATGATTGGCTTTGGTGGCATGATGTCGTTTGAGCTCAGTTCCGAATTAGATTCCGCTATTTTTCAAAGGTCCTTAAAGCTTATTAAGTCATCAATGAGTTTGGCCGGGGTGGAAAGCACGGTGCTTTCCCCAACATTGACTTCCCATGCACTATTAAGCCCAGAGGAACGAAAAAGACAGGGCATAGCTGACGGACTTATTCGTTTTTCAGTAGGCATTGAAGAAAGCGAGGATTTAATTGCCGATATTGAGCAAGCCTTAAAAAAGGCACAGATAGTGAAGTCGGTATCGGCCAATTAAAGGCATTCATAATAAATAAAGCTACGGAAAGCTTTCATTTTGGCCATCATTGCCTTTACCCATATTGCAAGAAGATTACTGTTTATTATGAAGTACTTCCCATATATTTTGGGATGGAATAGCATGTCAAATACAACCTGGCAAATCTGGAGATAATGGAATCATTACCCCAAATGAAACAAACCCTAAACAACAACGAACGCACATGAAATTAGATATTCTTGTATTTGGATCGCATCCCGATGATGCCGAACTTGGCGCGGGCGCCACGATAGCCAAGGAAGTCGCTGCTGGGAAACGTGTTGGGATCATCGATTTGACACGCGGAGAGCTTGGCACGCGGGGGACGCCTGAAATAAGGGATAAGGAAGCATTAAAGGCAGCAATGATTCTTGGCCTGGCAGTACGGGAGAACCTGGAGTTCGCCGATGGATTTTTTGCGAACGATAGCATTCATCAAATGGCCGTTATTCGTATTCTTCGAAAATTCAGGCCTGATATTGTTATCTGCAATGCCATCGATGATCGACACATCGATCATGCGAAAGGTAGCAAACTGGTAAGTGATGCTTGTTTCTTGAGTGGTTTGATTAAAATCGACACGAAGTTTGAAGGGGATGATGAATGGCAAGAGGCCTGGAGGCCCAAAAATGTTTATCATTATATACAATGGAAACCTATTGAACCCGATTTTGTGGTCGATGTGACCGGGTATATCGATAAAAAGCTCGAGGCGATTTCGGCCTATAGCTCTCAATTTTATGACCCAAAGAGCTCAGAGCCGCAAACACCGATCAGTAGTAAAAACTTTACTGAAAGTGTAGAGTATCGGGCAAGGGATCTCGGCAGATTAGTAGGGGTAGAGCATGCCGAAGGCTTTACGGCAGAAAGATATGTGGCAGTTGGCCAATTGGACAACCTTATTTAGCTAGCTTTTTGATACTCTTTTTTCGCCTTGGGCAATGTAAAATAGAAACAAGAGCCCTTCCGCACCATACTATCGACCCATATCATACCGTGATTTTTTTCCACCATTTCCTTGCAAAGTGATAATCCCAATCCGGTGCCTTTCTCATTATTGGTACCGTAGGTTGTAATAGTTGAATTTTCAGAAAAGATCTTCTCAACTATTTCCTTGGGCATGCCAACGCCCGTATCGCGTACGAAAACTTCCCATGTATCGTTCTTTTCGGTAGCTCCGATCGTAATCATGCCATTCGAAGGCGTAAATTTTAGGGCATTACTAATAAGATTCCGGATCACAATGTCAATTTGATTTCCATCAGACCAAGCCATGGTATTCCCACTTAATTGACTTATCATTTTAATAGACTTCCCAACGGCGATTTCAGATAATAATTTAATATTATCGGCAACCAGGCTATCCAAGGAAATAATGCTCGGCTTGGTGGTGGCCCCATTCATTTGGGTTTGCCCCCAGGAAAGTAAATTATTGAGCGTAAACGATATATGCTCTATATCTGAACTTAATTTGGGGATAAAACCAAGAAATTCATCTTTATTTATTTCCCCGTCCTTGAAAAGTTTGAGCAGACCTTGAAATGCGCCGATCGGTCCCCGTAGATCATGTCCGATGATCGAAAACAGTTTGTCCTTTGTTTTGTTTATATCCCTCAGTTCAAGCTCACTTTTCTCAAGCGATTGTTTATTGGCTTTTAGTTCAATGTTCAATTTGCGTTGAATTTTTTCATTTCGTTTGACCAAAAAGGTAACGATTAGGAAGATGAGTAAAATTACCGCGGCTGTATACACATATTTTTTTTGTTGTGCCAACGCCTTTTCGCTATTAATAATAAGCTCCATTTTTTGGGTGTCGTATTCGACCTTATTTTTTAGCATCGCAAGACTTTTTTTATTCTCATTGCTTGAGAGCGTATCGGTCAATTTTTGATAAATTTCATGATACTCCAGGGCCATGGCATAGTCCTGCTGGTTTTTATGGATTTTGTAAAGGGTATTGGCACATTTTTGCATGCCTTCCTTAAACATTAAGCGCGACGAGATTTCATAGGCCTTCAAAGCATATACTTCTGAGATGCTATCTTTTTTTAAACCGAAATTGGCTTCCGCCATGCCATTATAAAGATCGATTTCGCCGCGCTCATCATGAATTTTCGTATGCAACATTTCACATTGGCTATACCAATACAGGGCCCATTCATATTTTTCCTGCATTAAATAGGTCTTTCCCTTAATTTCGTAGGCATAGGCAAGCCAATCATAAATTCGGTGTTTTTCAAATGTGGCTATACTGCTGTTTACATTAAAAATGGCATAATCGAATTTGCCCATTTCGGCGTATAAAGAGGCCATATTGCTGGCCGTTTCCGCCATAATTATCTCGCTACCTATTTCGTTGTTTATTTTTTTGACTTCCTTAAAATATAACAGTGCCTCTTCATAGTCTTTTTGACCCGCGTATAAATTCGCAATATTTTCCTGTACTACCGACAATATTCTTTTATTCCCATATTTCTTGGCAACCTCAATGCAATCCAAAAAAGAGGTCAGCGCCTTTCCATAGTCACCAATATAGCTGTATTCATTCGCTAGATCGCTTAAAATTCGCAATTCAAGGTCCTTATTTTTAGATTGCCCAACAATCTTTAAGGCCTCATTAAAGTTTTTGATCGCCTTAGAATTTTCTCCTTTATCTGAATAATAGTGGGCAAGATTGAGGAGAGAATAGCTTTCCCCATTTTTATATTCTATGGCCCTGCTGAGTTTTAAGGCTTCATTTGATAGCTTGAAAAGGCTATCGGATTGGTAAAAACGCATTTCGGCACCAAGGTCACTTAAGATTTGGATATAAACAGAGTCCTTCGCGTTGAAGTCCTTATTCTCTTTCAGTTCTTTCAGGACATTTTTTAAACTATCCCGAGTGGTTTGTTGTGAATAACTGAGGAATACGATGAAATAAAAAAGTAACGCAAGTCCAACTTCATATTTGAAGTATTTGTTTGAAGTTAAAAACTTGGATAGAGCCAAAGACATTTTCAAGGTCGATTTAGAAGTATAAATTTAATATTGTGATAGTCCCCCCTCTAATTTTTGTTGTGAATAGCCCAAATTTGTGTGTTTTGTCTGAAATAGAGTGCATTTCATCGATTTTTTACCCATAATGACCGGCCTAAAAATGCCCAAGCTTGAAATGCTGAAATCATACTTAGCCGGTGATTTTAAATTGAAGCTGTTTTATTTTGATGGAATAGTTAAAAAAAATTACCTTTGCCATCGCTTACAAACGGTGGTTGTAGCTCAGTTGGTTAGAGCGCTAGATTGTGGTTCTAGAGGTCGCCGGTTCGAAACCGGTCTTCCACCCTAAATGCGATAAAAGTCCAGTCTTAACCGATTGGACTTTTTAAATTTGTGGTCAATAGGTTAGGTCGGGAAGTGCATACCTAGCGTTGTCAAGGTCATACCGATCTTTGAGCCAAAAATAAAGCCTTGTCGTAGTTAGACAAGGCTTTATTTAGCAGGATGAATTTCTGTAATGACATTAGAATACCCTTCGGTACATCCTTTAATTCCTCAATACCTGTTTGGATTTGAATAAATAATACTCCCAAGTATGCGAACGTACTTGTGATCGAAATGCTTCAATTACTTTGTTGCTTTATCTACCAGAACTTTATGATCCCTATTGGCAATTTCCCAGGCGGTATAGAAAATTAGACGCGCTCTATTCTGTAGAAGATCATAATTTATTTTATCGGGGGTATCGCCGGGTCTATGGTAGTCGTCATGCGTACCATTGAAGTAAAAAATGATGGGGATGTTGTTCTTGGCAAAATTGTAGTGGTCGCTTCTATAATAGAAGCGATTGGGATCATTTTCATCGTTATACTTATAATCTAGCTCCAACTTCGTGTATTTTTTATTAATCTCCTCTGAGAGCTTATGAAGTTCGCTACTCAACTTGTCGGAGCCAATCAAGTAGATATAATTTCTATCACCCTGTCGTTTCGGATCAATGCGGCCTATCATGTCAATATTCAAATCGACAACGGTCTGTTCCAATGGAAAAATAGGATCGTAATCAGTATAGTATTGGGAGCCAAGTAGTCCTTTTTCCTCACCGGTTACATGTAGGAATACAATCGATCGCTTTGGCCCGTCGCCAGCATCGGCCGCCTTTTTAAAGGCTTCGGCAATTTCTAATAGGGCGACGGTTCCTGAACCATCATCATCGGCGCCGTTATTGATTTCCCCGTTGGCCGAGATTCCGATATGATCTAAATGTGAGGATATGATGACGTATTCATAGGGCTTTTCGGTGCCTTTAATGACAGCGGCCACGTTCTCGGTCTGTACATCGATATTCTTACTTTTTAGGTCTATCACTATCTTGACAGGTACGATTTTTACTCGCTCATCTTTTTCGATACCACCATAAATAGTAGTTGCCAATTTTTGGTCGACGAATACACTGGGGACCGATTTTCCATCCATATCCTTAAAACCCATTTGACCAGAGCTATTGTTCTTCATATAATTATAATAGCCCTTAAAACGATTAAAATTGGCTTCATCAAAATAAAAAATGCCCTTCGCGCCTTTCTCCGCGGCAAGTTCCGTTTTCTTGCCAATTGACTCCGACATATTACTCCATCCCGATTTTTCGTCATTTCCGGATACCACATAGGTGCCATCAGGATTTATAGGTTCGCCAGCTTTAATAAGTACCCATTTATCGGTGACATCGATTCCGGCATAATCCGAATAGGAGCCTTCTTCGACTCCATATCCCAAATACACAATTTGATCCTGCTCTCCAGAGGCCTTGGAAAATGATAAAAAATCATCGCCAATGGCATAGTCAACCCCATTGACGCGAATGGTTCCCGTAGGTAAATTTCGCATCTCGAGAGGAACTTCCTGAAAATAATTGCCGTCGCCTTTTGCCGCCGGAATACCTGACTTTTCGTATTCTGCCTTTAAATAAGCAACCGCTTTCTGTTGTCCTGCTTCACCGGTTTCCCGTCCTTCAAATTCATCGGAAGCATATATATAAAGATGTTCTTTTAATTCTGCTTCGGTTATTGACTCGGCATAAATGGTTGGGCCCACAGTTGCCTTGGCAGCATTGGTCATCGTTGCAGATTCTTGTGAAATTTTGTGGGAAGAATTGCAAGCCATGGCCAAAACCATAGCCAGAAATAGTATCTGTTTCATAGTATGTAATAATGTATTCAAAATTTCACAAAAATAGTGAAAACCGAAGGATTTAGGATATCACTTTATTCTAAACGCGAAAAAGTTTATGAATTGGGTCATCGTATGAATTGTAATTATCTTAATACGCCAAGCTTAAATCAGTTTTTCGAAGATACTCCGACGGAGTCGTCCCCTTGAGTTTTCTAAATTTTCTATTGAAATTTGATATAGAACTAAATCCCGAGCCCTCTGAGATGGCCGCTATTGATGTCTTATTGGGATGAACCAACATTTGACAGGCGTGTTCAATGCGAAGTTCGATCAAAAATTCAAAATAGGTCTTGTTCGTACGCTGCTTAAAAAACCTACAGAAGGCCGGAGTGGTCATATGGACCAGATTCGCTACTTGGGACAGGGTAATGGTTTGTTCGAAATGATTCATCGTATAATCAAAGACCAGTTGTAGTCGTCTTCCTTCAGTATTCGATATTTTTTTAGACGGCACATAGCCGGTGAGTTCAAGTAAGTCGGCCTTATTAATTTCATGAATCAATTTTAAAAAAAGGATAAATTTTTGCAACTTACCGACCTTGGGAAGTCTGGACATACTTTGGGTAATCGATTTTTTACCGGATTGTACCCGCAAACCCCCAATTGATCTTGTGAAAAATCGTTTAATTTCAACAAGTTCCGGAATTTTAAAAAAATCATTTCCTAAACTCTCCGGGGTAAGGAAAAGTGTGATCATATGCGATTTTCGATCATTTGCCAAACTTTTAAATAAATGGGGGGTATTGCCCCCGATAACAAAAATATCCCCTTTTCCGAATGGGTGCACGCTATTGGCAACGATGAGCTTTCCGTTTCCTTCGACAATACAGCTGATTTGTATTTCGGCATGTTGATGTAGTTGGTTATAAAAACTATGCGCTATATCGACTTGCACTACCAAAGATTGGTCTATGGGTTTTGGTATTTTAAAAGGCCGTACTTTCATCGGTTGAAATATGTCAATTTTACTATTATTTTAGGAAAATAGTTCAAAAATAGGTTAAAATAAGCTCAAATTTGGTTAAAATGTTATTAACGCATATTCTTCTAAGTCCCTTACTTTTGTTATAAGGAATAACTTAGAATAATCGAATAACCTTAAAATTGCACCTATGAAAGTACAATGGGAAGGCGTAATGCCTGCAGTAACGACCAAATTCACCAAGGACGATGCACTCGATATGAAAATGTTCGAAGTGAATATAAAAGCGCAGCTCAAGGCGGGAGTGAGTGGTATTATTTTGGGTGGAACCCTCGGTGAGGCAAGTACGTTGACCGATATGGAAAAAAAGACCCTTATCGAAGAAACTGTGCGTATCGTAGAAGGGAAAATCCCGGTTATCATTAACATCGCCGAACAGACCACGAAAGGTGCCGTGGATGCTGCCCATAAAGCTGAGAAATATGGGGCAAGCGGCTTAATGATGTTACCACCTATGCGGTATAAGGCCACCGATTTTGAAACGATAACCTATTTTAAGGAGGTAGCCAAGAATACCGATTTGCCGATCATGATCTATAATAATCCAGTGGATTATAAAATTGAGGTTAGCTTAGACATGTTCGAAGAACTGTTGCACTATACCAACATTCAAGCAGTAAAGGAATCGACACGTGATATTTCGAACATCAACAGAATTAGGAACCGGTTTGGAAATCGGCTCAAGGTTTTGTGCGGCGTAGATACCTTGGCCCTAGAAAGTATCCTTATTGGTGCCGATGGATGGGTTGCCGGACTCGTATGTGCTTTTCCCGAAGAAACCGTCGCCATTCATGAACTGGTAAAGGCCGGAAGAGTGCAAGAGGCCATTGCCATTTACAGATGGTTCTTGCCGTTATTGGAATTGGATATAAGCCCACAATTGGTACAAAATATAAAATTGGCCGAAGTAGCCACCGGAATTGGAACCGAAAATGTTCGAGCACCAAGGCTGCCGTTACGGGGCGATGAAAGAAAAAGGGTTTTGAAGATCATCTCCGATAGCTTGGCGAACCGACCGAAATTGCCCGATTATAAATCTTTAATGCTCTGTTAGCAATACGGCCGCGTTGTGTAAATTGTAAAAAATTATGGCCGCATGACGCTGTAGATGTCGTGATTTGTACCTTTACATGTACTTTTTGTGCGGCATGTGCAGTAACGTTTTTGGATCTGGTTTGCCCTAAGTGCCTAAGTACTTTTCAAAAACACCTAATTTGGCCAAAAAGCTTTTTGGCAGAATAGGCTGTCGCGAGCGAATTTACGTATGAACCCAATGATGTTTGGGCACATCAAAAAAAGACAAAACAAACGATGATAAAAGGTGCAAATTATATAGGCGATGAACTATCGGCCAAAGGGGATAAAACGTTTACGACCTTCAATCCTCAGGCCAATAAGGTGACCGGCTGGACATTTCATGAGGCGACCAAATCCGAAATAGACGCCGCTGTTCTTTTGGCCTCGGAAGCCTTTAACCAATACAAGAAAATATCTGGCAAACTGAAAGCGCAGTTTTTAAGGACGATAGCAGATGAAATCGAGGCCTTGGGCGATGCCTTGATTCACACATATATAAAAGAATCGGGGCTTCCCATCGGCAGGGCTCAGGGAGAAAGAGGTCGTACCATCGGACAATTAAAGGCTTTTGCAAAGTTACTCGAAGAAGGTTCCTGGGTTGAGGCGACCATCGATGCGGCAAAACCCGATAGGGTGCCCCTGCCGAAGGTCGATATGCGAAAAATGCTTTTTCCAGTCGGGCCGGTCGCCATTTTCGGGGCTAGTAATTTTCCCTTTGCTTTTTCTACTGCGGGAGGGGATACGGCGAGTGCCTTGGCCGCAGGTTGTCCGGTCATTGTAAAAAGTCATCCCATGCATGCCGGAACGGGCGAACTGGTTGCTTTCGCCATTACCTTGGCGGCAAAAAAAACGGGCATGCCGAAAGGTGTCTTTTCAAATCTCAACAGTAGTGGAAACGAAGTAGGACAACAGCTGGTCCTACACCCCAATATAAAAGCAGTGGGTTTTACGGGTAGTTTCAATGGGGGTATGGCACTTTATAAATTGGCCAATGAACGACCAGAGCCCATCCCGGTTTTTGCGGAAATGGGAAGCGTCAATCCGGTCGTCGTCCTGCCATCGGCATTGAATGAAAAAGGGATCGATTGGGCGAAGCAGTACGCCGCTTCTATTATGCTCGGGGCCGGTCAGTTCTGCACCAATCCTGGGTTGATTTTTGGCATTAAGAGTACGTCCTTGGATAATTTCATCAAAACCTTGGGAACCGAAATCGCAACACTGGAGCCCAATTGCATGTTGCACCCTAACATTCACGGAAATTATGAAAAGGGAAAGGAGGCGCTATCGATTCAGGGGGGTGTGAATGTTGTGGCCGACTACGAATCGGAAGTACAACCCAATTACGCACGACAAAAAGTGGTTACGGTGAACGGCACCAATTTTTTAAAGAATTCAAAGTTGCACCAGGAAGTCTTTGGACCATTTTCGGTTATCGTTCGGTGTGAGGATGCCACGGAGCTATCCACTATTTTGAAAGCCTTGGAAGGCCAGTTAACGGGAACTATTCTAGGGTCGGAAGATGAATTAAGAAAATATGAAAATGTAGTGGAAGCCCTAAAAAGTAGGGTAGGGCGCCTAATATTCAATGGCGTACCCACGGGGGTTGAGGTTTGTCCTTCAATGCAGCACGGTGGCCCCTTCCCAGCATCGACCGATAGCAGGTTTACCTCTGTTGGGGAGTCGGCGATCAAACGGTGGGTCAGACCGATATCTTTTCAAAACTGGCCCCAGGAATTTTTGCCCGATGCCTTGAAAAATTCCAACCCCTTAGGAATAATGCGTCTCGTAGACTCAAAAAATACCAAGTCTGCAATATGAGAGGAATCTTCAATAAAATACCATTTAAACTTTGTGTTGGCCTATTACTGGTATTTTGGCAATTTTCTTGCTCTAAAGGAAAAAAGGTAGACGCCTCCCAGCAATTAAAGGATATTATCGCTTCGGACGAGAATTTTAAATTATATGACTTTGAGGAATATCCCTTAGGTCTTTACGATTCCATTTTGGAAAGGAAAGAGGCGGATTTCGCAAAAGAACTGCTGGCGCGATTAGATTCGGTGGCAAAAAAAGACTTGACGGAAACCGAAAACATTTCCCTGGCACTTCTGCGGTTTACCCTTCAAAATAGAGTGGACGAATTTACATATCAAATGTATCTCAATCCCATACAATCGGATCAGGGTTTTCATCTGAATTTGAATTATAGGATCAAACCGATCTTGGATTATGCCGATGCCAAGAAATATTTGAAAACCCTGAATGCCATTCCCATGTTTACCGAGCAGCATTTGGTACTGTTGAAGGCAGGCTTGAAAAAAGGACTTTCCCAACCAAAAATAATCTTTGAAGGATATGAATCGACCTATGATGAACATATCGTTGACAATTATACCGAGAGTAATTTCTATAGCCCATTTGAGAATTTGCCCGATGCCTTGTCCCAGGATCAGAAAGATTCAGTTTTAACGGCCGCCAAGAAAGCTATTGAGGAGAAAGTGGTGCCCTCTTTCAAAAAAATAAAGAAATTTTTTGAAGAAGAATATATTCCGAATACCCGAGAATCTATTGGGGTATCGGAGACGCCGAATGGTTCTGAATTTTATCAAAATAGAATCAATTATTATACGACTACCGACGAATATACCGCTGAGGATATACACAACATCGGGCTAAAGGAAGTGGCGCGAATCAGGGCCGAGATGGAGAAAATAATTGTCGAGCTGGGCTTCAAGGGCACATTTGCCGAATTCTTGACGTTTCTCCGAACCGACCCACAGTTTTATGCAAAAACGGGTACCGACTTATTAAAGGACGCCCGGGACATTGCCAAACGCATCGATGCAGAACTGCCAAAATACTTCATTACCTTGCCAAGAAAGCCCTATGGGGTAAAAAAAGTGCCCGATGCCATTGCGCCGAAGTACACCGGGGGAAGGTATTCAGGGCCTTCAAGCGATACGCAGCCGGGATATTATTTGGTAAACACCTATAAATTGAATAGCCGCCCGTTGTATGTGCTACCATCCCTTACCGCCCATGAAGCCGTTCCAGGTCACCATTTACAAGGCGCGCTGAATGCAGAACTTGGGGATAGTATCCCAAAATTTCGAAAAAATCTTTATTTATCGGCCTATGGGGAAGGGTGGGCATTGTATACCGAATTTTTGGGCAATGATATGGGCATTTATACCACGCCGTACGAGGAGTTTGGAAAGCTGACCTACGAAATGTGGCGTGCTTGCCGATTGGTGGTCGATACCGGGATTCATGCCAAAGGGTGGACCAAACAACAGGTTTTGGATTATATGCTAACAAATACTGCCTTGTCGGAACATGAGGTCAATACCGAAACGGATCGGTATATTGCCTGGCCGGGGCAGGCTATCTCATATAAAATGGGGGAATTAAAAATTCGGGAACTCCGTCAAAAATGTGAGAAAGCCTTAGGTGCTAAATTCGATATCCGTAAATTTCATGAAATTATCCTTGAACAAGGTACGGTAACGCTTCCTATCTTGGAACAAAGAATAAACGCATTTCTCGAATCAAGTAAATAACGATCTGATTTCTTATGGCAAGAACTACATTTACTTGCATCGATGCCCATACCTGTGGTAATCCCGTTAGGGTGGTGGTATCAGGTGGTCCCAAACTTCAAGGAGATACCATGGTAGAAAAAAGACAACATTTTATTAAGGAATACGATTGGATTCGACAAGGCCTAATGTTCGAACCCCGGGGCCATGACATGATGAGCGGAAGCATTTTTTATCCACCTGCACATCCCGAGAATGACTTTGGAATATTATTTATAGAGACCAGTGGCTGCTTACCGATGTGCGGTCATGGTACAATTGGGGCAATAACCATCGGTATCGAGGAAGGACTTATTCATCCGAAGACACCTGGAAAGGTGCGTATGGAGACGCCGGCAGGATTGGTACACATTGAATATCAACAGTCGGGGAATAAAGTAGATTGGGTTAAACTCACCAATGTTAAATCATACTTGGCAGCAACGGAATTGTCCGTCGAAAGTTCCGATTTGGGCCCCTTGACCTTCGATGTAGCCTATGGTGGTAATTTTTATGCCATTATCGACCCACAAAAGAATTTTAAGGGGATCCAGAACTATACCGCTAGTAAATTGATTCAGTTTAGTCAGGAAATAAGAAAAAATATCAATCGCAAATACCCCGATAAATTTATCCATCCCACTGAACCGACCATCCGTGATGTGAGCCATATTCTTTGGGCAGGGGAGACCCTGTCCCCCAATGCTACGGCACGCAACGCCGTATTTTATGGCGATAAGGCCATTGATAGGTCGCCTTGTGGCACAGGAACTTCGGCACGTATGGCGCAGTGGCACGCGCAGGGGAAACTTAAAGTCGGGGAGGAGTTCATTCACGAAAGCTATATCGGCTCCCAGTTTATAGGCCGGATTGTTGAAGAGACCTTCCTAGCGGCTAGGCCGGCCATTGTGCCAAGCATACAAGGCTGGGCCAAAATATATGGGCATAATACCATCGTAATCGATGAAGAAGATGATCCCTATGCCCATGGGTTTCAAGTGATTTGATTATATGAAATTCTTTTACAAGAAATAGTATTTATACGATAAATCGATAGGATTAGCTTCAAAAATTTTAAACGACTCATTAGCACATTTTTTGAAATTTGAAAAATATAGTTATCATAGGTGGGGGTATAATAGGATTAAGTTCGGCCTATTTTCTGCAAAAGGAAGGCCATAGCGTTACCGTCCTTGATAAATCTGACATCACCTCAGGCGCTTCTTTTGTAAATGCGGGGTATATTACCCCAAGCCATATCATTCCATTGGCTTCCCCTGGCAAGATTGCCCAAGGAATTAAATGGATGTTCGACTCCTCGAGTCCGTTTTACATTAAACCGCGTTGGGATATCGATTTCTTCAAATGGTCCTGGTACTTCCATAAATCATCTACCAAGGAAAAAGTCGAAAAGGCCATTCCGGTTATAAAGGATATCAATATACTGAGCCGCGGACTATTTGAGGAGATGAAGGCATCGGGGGATATGGGCGATTTTCAATTGGAGAGAAAAGGATTGTTGATGCTTTACAAGACCGATGCTTCTTTTGAACATGAAATTGAAGTGGCTCGAAAGGCAAGTTTTTTAGGGTTGGAAGTAAAGGAACTGAATAAGGCCGATCTGGAAAAAATAGAGCCGAATGTAAAAATAGATGCCAAAGGGGCCATTCACTATGAATGTGACGGCCATACGACCCCGACCGAGCTGATGCCTAAATTGGTGCACTACCTGAGAAAAGTAGGCGTTGACATTCGAACCGATGAGGAAGTTACCGAACTGTCGGTGGCAAATGCCAAGATTACCCGAATTACCACCACAAAAGGCGATTTTACGGCCGACGAAGTGGTATTGGCAGCGGGATCATGGAGTGCCGACATCTCAAAGAAACTTCATATAAATTTGCCTTTACAGGCAGGTAAAGGATATCGCATAAATGTTTCCAGGCCTACGGGCATATCGATGCCGGCGATATTAATGGAAGCCAGTATGGCCGTTACCCCTATGAAAGGATTTACCCGTTTTGCGGGCACCATGGAATTTTCAGGCATCAATGACCTGATACGGAAAGAAAGGGTACGGGCGATTGTCAAAGGCGCCGAATCTTTTTATCCTGAATTGAAAATCAACGAGACCGAAATGGAAGCCGCTAGAACGGGCCTGCGACCGGTTTCCCCTGACGGACTGCCTTATATAGGACGGTCAAAATACGTCAACAATCTGACCTTTGCTACGGGACATGCCATGATGGGTTGGAGCCTCGGCCCCGCCACTGGGAAGTTAATTTCAGAAATCATCGATAGGAAAAAGACATCGATGGATATTAGCGCCTTTCACCCTGATCGCAAATTTTAACAAGAAGAATCTGCTACTATTTTCCATTGCCCATCAATGCGCCTAAAAATTATTAGAAAAGTCCCGTGGGCATTTCCCACCTCCCGGGTCAAATGATATTGCCCCATCACCCAATAGGCATCATCGCTTATCTTCGTAATATCATCGATAATGAAATTCAAATTACCAGTCTCCGCCTTGCCCGGGTAGCGTTTTTTATAATTGGCCAGTGTGGGCTCCCATCCTCTTGTTAGACCATTGCTTCCGTAGAATTTTAAGGAATCGGATTTCCAATAGCCATCCATGAAGGCGTCAATATCGTTCAATGACCAAGCTTTCCGCTGTTCATCCAAAATAGATTTAATTGCCAGGATATCAGCCTTTTCATCAGTCTGTTTGGTACAAGAAATAACAATAAGGGCCATTAGTAGAATTTGTATAGGTTTCATATTAAAATGTTTTTGCGAAGTAAGTTACCAAAATCGCTTGATAAAATTTCCATAGGTAATGTTTGTTATTTTATCGTGTGTAAATTAATTCTTTGCTATCTTGTTTATCATTTGAAAGACCCATTGATCAATGCGCTTTAAAAGTTGATCAGGGGAAGGCATGATACAAGTAAAAATCTATGAAAATTTATAAGACAAAGAATGGAGCGGTCGTTGAACTCAAAAATAATTTTTACTATAAGGAGCCGGTAAATTGGGATACCCTGGTAAATCGAAAAGATCTACACGGCGTCTTGCTTAACGATATAAAGAAATGGTCAAGGCTGCAAAATTTTGAGATAGATACCAATATTCAAGCGCCTATAGCGAATCAGGAAATTTGGGCCTCGGGGGTTACTTATAAGCGCAGTAGGGAGGCTCGTATGGAGGAATCCAAAAAAGCAGGCGGAGGCTCATTTTATGACCGGGTATATGATGCCGATCGCCCGGAATTATTTTTCAAGGCGACGCCGGCGAGAACGGTTGGAAATGGTGGAAAGGTGCGAATCAGAAAAGATTCGACCTGGGACGTGCCGGAACCTGAGTTAACCCTCTTTATTTGTTCGGAAGGAAGTATCGAGGGCTATACCATTGGTAATGATATGAGTTCGCGCAGTATAGAGGGCGAAAATCCCTTATACCTTCCCCAGGCGAAAACCTATGATGGATGCGCAGGCCTTGGGCCGTGCATTTATGTGCCCGAAAAGCCGATCGCCCCTGAATCGATGATCTCCTTGGAGATTTTTCGAAAGAAAGGGAGCATTTTTAAGGGTCAGATCGCTATCAGCAATATGAAACGGAAACATCAGGAGTTGGTAGGGTTTCTGTTTCGGGAATGTAGCTTTCCAAAAGGGGTTTTTCTGATGACCGGTACCGGTATTATTCCCCCCGATGAATTTACCTTGAAATCCGGAGATGAAATTCGAATTCAGATCGAGCACATAGGTGTCTTGGTGAATTTCGTTGCCTAGGGTAACCTAAATTATTGAAGGAGGTAGCGTCGAATAATTCAATTCCTATGTTTTATCTTTAATTGTTTTTTTTAAGTTGAAATCTTAATTTTAGGGAATATGGCGACACAGCGAGATCTTGCGGAAACTCATGAACTGGTTTCTAATATATTTAGGATACCAAAGACCAAATCAGAATGGGAGCCCTATCGATTGACCGATGATCAGGTGGGGCATTTTCATGAATATGGCTATGTATCGGGCATACAATTGCTGGATGATACCCAAATCGCCATTTTACGCAAGGAACTCGCCGAGGTAATGGATCCGAAACACCCTGGGCATGGTTTGTTCTATGAGTTTCACAGCAATGAATCAAGCGATCCAAATTCGGTATTATTCCATTCCTTGGGCCATTGGCGAATTTCGGAAGGCTTTCACGATGTACTATGGAACCCTGCTTTTCTGATGGCCGCCTACCAGCTTTTAGGGAATAAACCCGTTCGTTTTTGGCACGACCAGCTCTTTTATAAACCGGCAAAGCACGGCGGCGTTGTGGCTTGGCATCAGGATTATTCGTATTGGACCCGAACGGTCGCCATGCAGCATCTAACGTGTTGGACTGGTCTTGACGATGCGAGTACTGAAAATGGATGCCTCTACTATATTCCAAAAAGCCATACATGGGGTTTGTTGAATGCCCCTGAGTTAGCGGGAAACATGGAAGGCATCAAAGATTACCTCTCGCCTGGACAACTAGCTGAATTTAAACCCATCCCCATCGAATTGAAAAAGGGGTATGCCACGTTTCATCATCCTTTGATGGTGCATGGTTCCTATGAAAATACCTCGAGTAGAAGTAGAAGGGCTTTTGTCCTGAACGTTTTTGCCGATGGGACGATCAGCAATACCGATGATGAATTATTGAAAGGCGTACCCCCGATTCCTAAAGGCGGGAAAATGCAGGGTAAATTTTTCCCTTTGCTATTTAAAGGATAGGCGTATTTAAAAATCGAACGTATGGCCCAACTTCGTCATTAGACCGATTTTTTTTCTCTTTTTGAAGCTTCCTTCGATTTTCTAACCTGTATTTTGTTCAACATCCAGGCGGGATAATCTGTGGCATCCTCCGCCTCGTAGATCCTCAATTCCTGTGTATCATCGTGCAGTAAAAGCTCATCCGCTTTTTTCCGCAATATTAAGGCGGCGGTATTCACCCCCGAATGGGAGGCGCCGGCGACGCCGTGAGAGAGGATACTGGCCCCGCATAGATAGAGATTTTCTATTTCGCTTTTGGCCTTGAAGGCAAACGGACCGATATGCATAAGGCTCTTTTCGGTCCCATAGACATTACCTCGGGTGGTATTGATGTAATATTCATTGGTAATCGGTGTCCCCAGTTCCTGATGCACAATATGATCGCGTATTCCCGGAACAACCTTTTCAAGGCCGTTCAACATCTTTTGGATCAATCGTTCCTTAAAATGTAAATACGCCAAGGACCGCTCGCTATCCTCATGTTCAAACGGTTCAAAGGCGGTATAATCGATGAAGGTTATTGCTTCGATCGTATGATGCTTGCCATCGAAGCTTGTTGGGTCCTTTAGTGTAGTACAACTAATGAACATGCCCTCGAAAGTTTCCCCGGCTTTAATATTGCCCTTCATCATTGAATCATAAAGTTCATCTACATCCTTATTGGGCATCAACCATATGTTTCCTGAATCGAGTCCTGCAGCTCGTAGATCCATTGCGACGTTTAAAAAAAGCATTAGCGAAGTGCAGGAATATTTCGTTTTACGAAGCTTTTTATAGAGTTTTTTGCTAATATGTTCCTGTCCCACCAAGTTGAGATAGGTCAAGCCTACATCGGCATTGGAGATAATATGTTTAGCGTAGTATGAGCGACCGTTTTCAAGAAGGACGCCTACGGCCTTTTTTTTCCTTTCCCCTTCTATCAGGATACGTTTCACACTTTGATGGGTACGTATTTCCCCGCCATATTTCTTTATGGCGTTGGTCATTGATTTTATCAATGCCCCACCACCGCCCATAGGGTAATAGCCCCCTTTAAAATAATGTTCCATTACCGCACAATGCAATGGAAAACTTGCTTTTCGCGGTTGCAGGCCATGATCGCCACATTGTATGTTCAGGATATTCTTTAACAAGGGGTCCTTGATGTGCCAATTGATAACCCGACGAAGGCTGAAAAGTCCAAACTTCCCCATATGACGCGTTCGATAAGGCACGGTAATATTCTCCCAAAATCCACTTAATTTTGGAATAAGCTGCAATTGAGTACTTACATTACGCACCAACTGAAGATATTTATGTATGCGTTTTTTTTCCTTGGGAAACCGAAGGGAAAGTCGATCAATGAGATCTTCCAGATTAGATGGGAAATCAAATCGTTCATCACCGATCCAACAATGCTCATAGCCATCGGGATTCATTCTGAAGAAAACCAGGTCATTGGCAATCCCTAGCCCTTTGTATAGGTTATTGGTAGATTCACCTTCACCTAATAATCCAACATAATGTACCCCAGGAGTAAAGCGATGGCCGTTTAGATAAAAACTATGGCACCATCCTCCTGGAACATCGTGTTGTTCCAAGACCAGGACCTTTTGACCTTCCCGGGCAAGACAAATGGCAGTTGCAAGGCCACCAGCACCAGATCCGATGATGATCGCGTCAAAATGATCCGGCAATACGCCATGGTGTTCTTCTCGCAAAGGGGAATTCGATTTTATGTAATGTTATGAAAACTTCTATTTTTTTTGGTCCAAAGCCTGTGCAATGGCAGCTACTAACATGGGTTCCATAATGGCATATCCTTCGGCGGTGGGATGCACGCCGTCTTCGGCATACTTTTTCGGAAGCCCATTGCGATCATCGGCCATGGCCGAAAAATAATCTAGATATACGATACCCTTTTCTTCAGCATAGGTTTTGATCAATTTATTCAAAGCGGGAATTTTTTCATCAGGATGGAGACCGGGTCGCCACGGATAATCATAGGCTGGTAATACCGATGACAGCACCACCTGAATATCATTTTGATGTGCCAATTCGGCCATTGATTTAAGGTTGTCAAGTATTTGATCTAGGGTCATTGGCCCCGTATTACCGGCTATATCATTGGTACCCGCGAGAATGACAACGACTTTTGGTTTGAGATCGATAACGTCTTGACGAAAACGCAAAAGCATCTGGGGCGTGGTCTGTCCGCTAATTCCCCGATCAATATAGGGGTGGTCCTCAAAAAATTCAGGACGCGAATGCAACCAACCGATCGTAATCGAATTGCCCATAAAAACAACTCTATTTTCGCCATCTGCAGCTTGTGAAAGTTGCGCATTGGCTTCTTTGAACATTTCAAGATTGGCCCAATCCTGGGATTGTACCATTTGCGAAATTCCTAGGAAGGCTAGTAGGGATAACAAAATTTTCATAACGAATGCGCTTAATTAAGTCTGTAATGTATCAAATAGTTCTTTTTCCTCCAAGCATAATGGCATTTCATTGATTAGGCGGCTTTTTTTTGGACCTTGCACGAACAAATAGGCGATAAGACATATGGCAATTACAAAATAAAGGGCAATATCGGTCGTGTAAAATGCATAGAGTGCAAGAAAGGACGGTACTTCAAGCAATGAATATTTAATGAGGGATGCCGTTCGATATTTTTTTAATTTACTGTCAAGGGATTCCGTCAATGCAATATGTCTTAATTGATTTCTAAATATAAGTTGGCTTCCGAAATATCCGAAAAGTGCCACTAGCGGAACGATAAAGAGAAATATATCCTTTACTTCCGACATCCCGACCCTAAATCCGGTACTGTCCCTATAAACGAAAATGGTGCTACCTAACAAGGCCACAACGAAGCACCAATGAACGATTTGCAATCTTTTTAGAAATGTTTTTGGTTCCAATTTTTCAAGTGTTAGGGGCCAAATCAACACCCCATCATTTAGGGTATTAATGAGCTTGTTGACACCGCATCAAGGTTGATTAAGCAATACGATCCTTTTATGCAATCACGGTCTTTTAAAAAATTACTTCCTTACGAATTATTCGGCTACGGCATGTAAGAGTTCCATTCCGGTTGAAGATCTGGGTTTAAAGCCGGTCCAATCCTTTTCATTCGAATCTTCTTGAATATCCAGGTATTTGGCAAAATCCTTTTGCTTTAGATAAATTCCTAGAAAAGCGGTAACAAAATGCTGGTTGATGTTGTTGATCCGGCGTTGGTCCCAGGTAGCATCGGCATATCGGTAATATTCGTTTATATTCAGACCGGGAGCCAAGGCTTCTGCCGGAGGCGGATTGGGCGCTATATTGTGTCGTGCAACTTTATAGGTCAATAAATAGCGGTCGGCATTCACTGCAGCTGAATAGATTGCTTTAATGCCTTTCTCGTAACCCGAAATATCGTCTTGGCTTCCGGCAACGAAGAAAGTAGGTATTTTTAAACCTTTTAACCCTTCAGCATCCCAAACCCCACGTTCCATGCCCCACGGGGCGAAGGCAACGACAGCCTTGATTCGGGAATCCGAGAGCTCTTTGAATTCTGGATTGCTGGCGGCGAGCGCAGCGATGGCAGTGCTACCGCCGGTCATGCCCCCAAAAAATTGTGTCAGGCCATCACTGTACCCCGCACCTGCTACGTTCAAGACGCCATAGCCGCCCATTGAGTAACCGACAATGGCCGTATTATCGACATCGACGAGTCCCGAGAGGAATCCGTTGCTGCCTTGCTTGCCAAAGGCGGCCATCGCATTGATGATAAATCGTATGTCCTTGGACCGATTCAATAAGGTGCTGTAAAAAGCGTTGGCATCTTTAAAAGTAGAATCAGTATGATCGATAGCTACTACCACATAACCTTTTGATGCTAAATTTTCGGTTAAATAGGTCATCAGATAGCGTGAGCCGACATAGCCATGTGAGACGACGACCAAAGGAAAACTGCCCTCGGAGGCGATAGGAACGGCGTCACGTAGCGCTCGACCTTCAAAAGTAAATGGGATTATGGGTCGTAGGGTGTCCCCGGCCGTACCCATAAATTCATTATAGATGACCGATGCGTTCGTGTTTGATGGCAATACCGCCGGATACCAAATTTCAATGGTTAAAGGTCGGTCATACAAAGGATCCTTTCCCGCTTTTGAATTTAGAATATCGATCTGATCCTTATTGACCAGGCTCAGTGTCCGCACTCCGACTGGGTAGTCCCCACGCGCCGCGAGTTCAGGAGCGTCGGGCAAGGGGTCACCATACAAAAAATTTTGCGCAAGGAGAAGGGGAGTAGAACAAAATAAGAATACAATGCTAAAAAGAAGTTTAAAATTGTTTTTCATGGGTGGTTATTAGGTACGACTTAAAAATACATATTTTTATTTCAAGTGCATCGACGGCCTCTTCATGATTTATTCCTCTAATCGCGCCGATGGGTATCGCCGTATTCAGGTACTGTAACTGCCTTCGGCTATATTTTATTCACTTTTAGTTTCCGGTTGCCCGGTCACTTTTAATTGAAAAATATCATTACGGGCATAATGTCCGATGACATCAAAATCTAATTTGCTTCTTTGAATGTCTTCTAGATCCAATTCGGCGACGAGCGCTCCGGCCGTATCGAAAAGCGGCCCGGCAAGTACCTTGCCCAAGGGCGAAACAATGATACTGCCGCCACGACAAAGATTTTCAGGTTCTGCTTGAACGTAGCTTTGATATTTGTTCGGATACATGCCCTTTGTAAAATATTGGTTACAGCCTAGGACAAAACAGCGACCTTCAAGGGCAATATGTTGCATGGTAGCGGCCCATTGATCACGGGCATCGGCCGTTGGGGCCAGATAGATTTCGACACCTTTTTGATACATGGCCATGCGTGCCAAGGGCATATAATTCTCCCAACAGATCAAACCGCCCAATACACCGATCTTGGTTTTGAAGGAAACTAAGGATTCCCCAGCAGCTTCGGCCCAAACAAGCCGTTCGGTACCGGTCGGTTTGATCTTACGATGTATTCCCAACAGTCCTTTTGTCGGAGAAATATAAAGCATTGAACAGTACAAGCTACCCCTAGGGGCTTGCTTTTCGGTCACCCCAATGACCAAGTACACCTTTTCTTTTTTCGCCAAGCGTTCTAAACGCGTTATATCGTCTCCGGGAATAACCACACTGTTGGCGGCGAATTCGGCAAAAAGTTGCCGGCCTTCCTCGCTACGGCTACCGATCTTTGCCCCAAAATCAAAGCCCCTTGGATAGCCAGGAACAAATGATTCTGGAAATACTAAAAGTTGACAACCTTGTTTTGCATAGGTTGCCGTCAGCGCCTCTAACTTTTTCAGCGTTTTTTCCTTGTTAAAGAATACAGGGGATTCCTGTATAACGGCAACTTTGACCTTCATTATAAACAGTTTAGCGGTTCACTGACCGAATAGCTTCCTGATACGCGCCCGTTCGGATCAAGTGATAGCGAATTTGCCGAAATGCCAGGCCGATTTGAATCAATACTTCGCACTTTTCCCATCAGGTTGTGTGCGTTTGATAAACTCGCGGATATCGGTATTGGCCTGTTTGAGATCTTCATGGCGCAAGTACATCATGTGACCGGAACGATACCCTTTAAAAGCAAAACGATCGCGCATACGACCACTGGGATCGATCTGCCACATTAAATATTTTGCATTAAAATACGTGGTAGCCCCGTCATAATAGCCCGATTGTACCATTACATTTAAATACGGATTCTGGGCCATGGCTTGGCGAAGATTTTCCCTGGTCTCTTCATCCGAATTGTCCCATGGATGCACCGAGCCGAACATATTGTATTTAATATCGGTTTTAAACTTGAGCTCTTCTTGCAGGTAATAATTGATCGCCGGGGTAAAACTGTGTAACCAGGAGGTAAGTTCTGCACTGTAATCGGGTTCCATTCCGGCCAATTGCCGATCGATACCCAAATAACGACTATCTAATCTACCAATGGTATAGCCGCGGTCATTCAATAAATGTTTCCAGAAATAATCGGTTGGCACGATAAGGTTCTGATCCAAAATTTCCTTTTTGGTGAGACCCGAATAAAAGGCCATTTTTTCTGCCACCGCATTCCGTTCCGAATCGCTAATAAATCCACCCTTCGCCAAGGCGGGTATTAGGGTATTGATGGTATACTCTTCGGACCCCGGTAAAATTTCCAACAGATCCTTTTGTTGCAGTTCTGCAGGTAGTGCTTTGTGATGCCAAGCAGCCGCCGTATAATAGGGTAGGTTGATTGCCTCGGCCACGGGTCCGCCGTTGCGAATGATTTTATAATCGGCAGGGGACACCAAAATAACCCCGTTCAAATACATCCACTGTTGGTTTTGCAAGGCCAATGAAAGGCCCATTACTCGGGGGCCACCATAACTTTCCCCAATGATATATTTGGGAGAGCGCCAGCGATTGTTTCGGGTGACAAAGGTGTTGAGCCATTCGGCCAAGTACTTTATATCGGCATTGATGCCAAAGAACTTTTTGCGATCTACTTCGTCCCCGGACTCGGGTATGGTGCGACTGTAGCCGGTATTGGCGGGATTAACGTACACAATGTCAGTAACATCCAAAACCGAAAAAGGATTTTCCTTGACGCCATAGGGTTGCATGGGATAACCTTCGTCATCTATATTCAAGATTCGCGGACCGGTATAGGCCAAGTGCATCCATACAGATCCCGATCCCGGGCCCCCGTTGAAGGAAATCAGTAAGGGTCGGGCCCCACGATCTTTGATATCGTTTCGCGTATAATAGGTATAATGCAATGAGGCAATGGGCTTTCCGGCCTCATCCCATACAGGTTGTGTACCTGTTTGCGCGGTGTATTGAAAGGTGGTACCGTTTACCGTGACACTGTGCTGCGTGGCCACAATCGTATCGATGGGAAGGTGCCGCTCATTGATATGGGAAGTCTTCATCGGGCCTGGGGCCTTATCTTCTTTCTTTTTTTGAGAATATACATTTGACGGGGAAAATTGTAGAAATACAATTGCAATAAAAAGTAAACATTGTTTCATAGGATGTTGTTTTAGTCAATTTTTTAAAAATAGGGAATTTGACGGGATCATAGTATTATAAGTGTGGTTTTTTAATTGAATTTGAAAGAACCAAATCTAGTAGGGCAAAAGGCCAAAACTGATGAACCAGGAAAAGAAATTATTTTGTTTAATAAAAAATATAAAACTTTAAACAAAAATTAAGAAAATTTCATTTCCATTCGTTTACTTTTAACCTGAATTTAAAAAAAAACAACTATGAAAATGTTCAAAACGATTACCACGATGTCCTGTGCCGCCCTCTTGATGATGGGCTGTGGGGAATCAAAAAAAGAAATGCAAAACGCGAATGAAACTGCCTTGATCACAGTAGACCAGAGCGCCACTGCTATTGCCGAAACCCCGACCATTGTTGGTGTAGCAGCAGGAAATGACAATTTCTCAACATTGGTGGCTGCGGTTAAAGCGGCGGATCTGGTTGAAACATTGAACGGCAAGGGTCCGTTTACCGTTTTTGCTCCAACCAATGATGCCTTCGCCAAATTACCCGATGGTACGGTGGCTACTTTGTTAGAGCCAAATAACAAGTCCGCTTTAAGTGGTATCTTGACGTATCATGTGGTGGCAGGTTCTTTTAACGCTGCGGCCGTGGTAGATGCTATCAAAGCCAATAACGGGGTTTTTGAGGTTACCACTGTGAATGGTGGAAAAATAAAACTAAGCCTGGTAAACGGAAAGGTTACCCTTACGGATGCCAAAGGTGGAATGGCCACGGTTATCATGGCCGACGTACCAGCGTCAAACGGAATCATTCATGCCATCGATACGGTGGTTATGCCGTAAATAGTAAATAGTTTCATTTTAAGAAACCACTGCTCCTCAAGCAGTGGTTTTCTATTTAATGGTAGGTAGGGAACTATCTATGGGTTAACGTGAGGTTTTGGGTTTAGCATTTTTAGGACCTCGATATGCTCCGTTTCGAATGTGTCATTATCTTCGTATTTTAGAGCATCGTATTTCAGGATCATGCCTATACAATGGGATGTACAAATCAGGGGAAATCCGATCATAAAACTTTGGTATAAACTAAAAGCTGTTAATGGAAGTAAATTAACGGAAAGTCATGAAAAAAATAAATCGAAGGACCTTTAATACGAAACTGGGCCAGGGCTTGGCCGGTTCCGTATTGTTAACCGCAATGCCCTTTGCCTGTGGAATGTCGAATGCCAATAAAAAGCTGGGAATAGCCTTGGTCGGTCTGGGAGGTTACAGTAGCGGACAATTGGCTCCCGCGCTTATGCAAACGGAATATTGCCGCCTCGCCGGGATTGTTACAGGGACGCCGGAAAAAGAAAAAATTTGGATGGATCGGTATGCTATTCCCCGAGCGAATGTCTACAAGTATGAAAATTTTGACGAAATCGCCAAAAACAAAGATATTGATATCGTTTATGTCGTGCTTCCCAATAGCATGCACGCAGAATTCTGTATTCGTGCCGCCCAAGCGGGGAAACATGTTATTTGCGAAAAACCGATGGCCATCAGTGTGAAAGAATGCGATGCCATTATAGCGGCCTGCAAAAAAGCAGGGGTACGATTAAGCGTTGGTTACCGAATGCAATCAGACCCCTATACCAATGAGATCAAACGATTGGTCAGGGAACAACCATTTGGAGCAGTGTATTATGTTTCCTCAGACGCCGCCTATATTTCAAGCGGCAATCCCGATCAGTGGCGGCTGAACCATTCACTTTCAGGTGGTGGAGCCCTTATGAACATGGGGGTTTACGCCATTCAGAGTAATATATACGGCACGGGACAAAATCCGATTTCAGTGTCGGCCCAGGAATTCAGTACACGGCCTGAATATTTCAAGGATACCGATGAAACCATTACCGCACAAATGGAATTTCCCATTGGGGCTATCGGAAATTTGTTCACCTCCCACAATGCGAATGCCAATCGTCTTTTTGTTTCGTTTGAAAGGGGTTGGGCAGAATTAAACCCTTGCAATACCTATGGTCCCTTAGCAGGGCGCACCTCGGAAGGGAAGGAAATAAGATATCCCCATCAAAGCCAACAAAAGCTGCAAATGGATGATTTTGCAAAACATATACTGTTAGGAACCCCCAATTTTGCGCCTGGGGAAATGGGCAAACGCGATATGATCATCGTGGAGGCGATCTACCAAAGTATCAGGGAAGGTGGGAAACGAATTGCCTTGAATTTGGGAGAAATGGGAATCGTCAAGGTCTGAAGAGAAACTTTGAGGAGGCTAACCCAGGCACTTGTTTAAATTCGAAAACGATGCAAAAAACATGAATTGCAATTAACCGGTGCCATTAAAATTTTTCAAAGGCCCCCAACCCAAACAAGGCAAAATCATACTTGACCGGGTCTATGGGATCCAATTGCTGCAACTTTTTATCCAATTCAAGGACCGCCTTGGCATCATTTTGTTTACGTTTCAGAAGACGTAATTTGCGCGCGACATTACCGGTGTGTACATCCAAAGGACAAGAAAGTTGCGCCGGTGATAACCTTTTCCAAAGTCCGAAATCTACTCCGGTCGCATTCTCCCTGACCATCCATCGTAGGAACATATTGATGCGCTTGGCCGCAGAACCTTTTAAAGGATCGCTTACGTGTTTAGTGGTCCTTTTTAGATGGGGAAGTTCAAAAAAGATCGATTTAAAATCGGATATGGCCTCCTGAACAGATTTGGCCTGCGCGCCATTTCCGAAAACCGACTCCAATCCCCCGTGTTTTTTATATATGTTGTTCAGACTCGTTAAAAAGTAGATCAGGTCATCCCCATTAAAGGTTCTATGGACAAACTGGGAAAGCGGTCCAAGGTCCTCTTTTTGATGGTTCAAGACAAAATCATAAGGGGCATTATCCATCAGTTGCATCATATAAGCCGCATTGTTGATAATGCTTTTCCGATTTCCCCAAGCAATAGTGGCTGTTAAAAAACCACTGATTTCGATATCTTCCTTATTCGAAAATTGGTGTGGTATTTGAATTGGGTCACTTGCCAAAAACGTCGGACGATTATATTGCTCTACTTTGGCATTTAAAAAATCCCGTAACTCCTTGTGCGTCATTCAAATGGTATGTTAAGCAATCGTAAGAGCAATACAGGCCCTATAAGCACCAAATTATAGGCAGCGTGCAAAGACATCGACCACACGAGTCCGAATCGCACCCGAATATACCCAAGAAAAACACCAACACTCAATTGTGGCGAAACCAATAAAGGTGAAAAGAACAGGGTCGTTTTTGTAATGTCAAAATTGCTCAGGTGGTAAAAGCCGAAACTTAGGGTCAAGGCGTAAAAAATATACTTAAAGGCCCTAGTATGTTTAAAAAAAAACATGGGCCCCCTAAAAATTAGCTCCTCGATAATGGGGGCGACAAAAACGGCCAATGCAAAGAAACCCAGCATCGAAAATTTTTCGAAAAGCTCATCTATGGCATGCGTTCCAAAATTCAATCGAAATGCCAATTCGAAGATACCGATTGACATTCCTAGGGTTAGGCTAAACAGAATGGAAATCCCCAACAACTTGCCGAAAATAAGAAAGCGATGATCAAAATTCGTGTTTTCATCCTCTTCGTACTTTGGATATTTTAAAAATGTCCAGACCGTTTGCAACATGTCATTGGGTTATTAAGCCATCTACCATGGTTAATTTTCTGTCCGCCATGTCTGCTAGTTCCTCATTGTGTGTAACGATGACAAAAGTTTGCCCATATTTGTCCCGAAGTTCAAAAAATAATCTATGCAGGTTATCCGCGCTCTCTGAATCTAAATTTCCACTAGGTTCATCGGCGTAAATGATCGAGGGATTATTTACCAACGCCCTGGCAACTGCCACCCTTTGCTGCTCCCCACCCGATAATTCAGTCGGTCTATGGTCGTACCGCTTCGCCAGTCCCAAAAAATCAAGCAATTCCTTCGCTTTTTTTTCAGCCACGTCGCGCGGAGTCCTTTTTATAAAAGCCGGAATACAAACGTTTTCTAGGGCCGTAAATTCTGGTAATAATTGATGGAACTGGAAAATAAATCCGATGTGTTCATTTCTAAATTTTGCGAGTTCTTTTTCCGAAAGCCCATTGAGTTCCTTACCGTTGATAATCAAACGGCTGTCAGCCTTATTCGATTGCGAATCCAACGTTCCGAGAATTTGTAATAAGGTGGTCTTTCCCGCCCCGGAAGGCCCTACTATCGAAACTATTTCCCCTTTTTGGATATGGAGGGCAACGCCTTTTAATACCTGTAGCTTACCATAAAATTTTTGAATATTGCTGGCTATTATCATCTAATTGCACTTAGTGGGTAGCAAAGGTAACATTAACCCTTACAATACAAAAGTATGCTTAATGTGTATTATTTTCACATTACTAAAGATCTGTTAGCTTTTAAGTAAGCGAACGACTGTTTGGGAAGATACCAATTTCTTTGATGAAAAGAGATACTAATGCTTTCATTTCAAATAGGGTAAACCAAAAATAATTGCGTTATTTATCAAATAGAATACAGAAACAAAAAGACTAATTTGAACTTACCCATATGTCTCCATATAGAAATTTAGAAGAATATAACCTAGAGGTCACCGACGAGTTGAAAAGTAGGTATTCGGGCATCATCAGTGAACTTGGTGAGGACGTAAACCGAGAAGGATTATTAATGACCCCCGAAAGGGCAGCCAAGGCTATGCTTTTTTTGACACAAGGCTACAAACAGGATGCCGTAGAAATTCTTAAAAGTGCCATGTTTGCAGAGAGTTATGATGAAATGGTGATTATTAAGGACATAGAAGTATATTCCTTATGTGAACATCACATGTTGCCCTTTTTTGGCAAGGCCCATATTGCTTATATCCCCAACGGACATATTGTGGGACTAAGTAAAATTCCGAGAGTGGTGGATATTTTTGCACGAAGGTTGCAAGTACAGGAGCGATTGACCCACGACATTCTTGAGTGCATCAATTCGACTTTGAAACCACAAGGGGTGGCCGTAGTAATTGAAGCAGCCCATATGTGCATGATGATGCGGGGCGTACAAAAGCAGAATTCGGTCACCACTACATCCGGATTTCGGGGGCAGTTCGAGAAAATTGAAACCAGGAATGAATTTTTAAAATTAATAAGTTCCCAACTGTCCTAACGATGTATGCGATATCAATGAAATTATGAATAAGTTGCTTCTATTTTCAAATTCCTGCGAACGGTCATCCGTCAAAATTTGGAACCCTTATTTTCATAAATAAGAGTAAGTAGTACCTTTATGAATGCCTGTGGAAAAGAATAAAAAAATACGCAATTTACTTTTAAGTTTGTTTTTTGACGCTGTTGGAATGCTTTCCTTTACACTCCCTTTTTTAGGAGAATTCTCCGATATAATTTGGGCGCCTTTATCTGCCTGGGGTATGACACGCATTTACAAAGGACGGATCGGGGAGATCGCGGGTGTGGTTACGTTTATAGAGGAAATTTTACCAGGGTTTGATCTTCTGCCTACTTTTACCATCATGTGGTGCTACACCTATGTTTTTAAACGTAGTCATAAAACAAAAATGATCGAGATCGAATAATACCTTGCAACCAGGCGTTGTGCGTGTTTTACCCTTATTTATAGGAGTATTGGGCCTTGGTAACCAAAGTTACCTATCATGCAGTTAAAAATCCTAACTTTACACAACAACCAATTATTGACTATTTCTGTGGAAAGAAGAAAATTTGTAAGCAAGACGCTTTTGGCAACAATGATAGGTGCACTGGGTACCGATATCGTTTTTGGTAAGCTACTACCGCTTGATTATGTGCCTCTGGCATTTCAGGATCCAGACCCCTTTAAAATGTTTCAAATAGATCCAGAAATGGTGGTTCTCAACGAAAAACCTTGGAATATTGAGGCAAAAGCCCATATGTTAGATGATAAAATTACGCCTAACAAGTTCATGTTTGTGCGCAATAATGGGATTATTCCAGAAAATATCGACCTTGCCAATTGGTCGTTGACCATCGATGGCGAATCTGTTATCAAATCGAAGACCTACAGCCTGACCGAACTCAAATCAAAATTTAAAACCTATACCTATCAGCTTCTATTAGAATGTGGCGGCAATGGGCGAAGTGAATTCGACCCACCGGCGAAAGGCAATCAATGGACCGTTGGCGCGGTTTCCTGCGCTTCATGGACCGGGGTCAGACTGCGCGATGTTCTTGAGGATGCCGGCATTAAAAAGAATGCGGTATATATAGGCTATCACGCTACTGACCTGCATTTAAGCCGAGATCCCGGAAAAGAGCCAATATCTAGGGGAGTGCCCATATCAAAGGCACTTCAGGATGAAACCCTTTTGGCATACCAAATGAATGGCAAGGATATTCCCCTTGTTCACGGCCATCCGCTTCGTTTGGTCGCCGGCGGTTGGCCCGCTTCGGTTTCGGGCAAATGGATCAACCGGATCAGCATAAGAAACAAAGTGCACGATGGTGAAAAGATGGAAGGGTCTTCTTATCGCATGCCTTGTAAACCGATTGCACCGGGAGAAAATGTTCCGGATGAAGCGATGTGTATCATAGAATCGATGCCGGTCAAATCAATTATAACCTACCCCAAATCAGGGGCGATGCTTCCAAAAGGAAAAAAACTGAAGATTCGTGGGCATGCCTGGGCAGGGGAATTGCAAGTTGCCGAAATGCACTATTCCATTGATTATGGGGCTACTTGGACCTCTTGTCCCGTAGAAAAGCCCGTAAATCGCTTGGCATGGCAACATTTTTCAGCCGACATTTCCCTCCCTCAAGAAGGATACTATGAAGTTTGGGCCAAAGCAACCGATTCAAGAGGGGTGTCCCAACCCATGTTACTTCCGGGGTGGAATCCAAAAGGGTATTTGAACAATGCCTGCCATCGCATCGCAATTAAGATTACCTAAAGATGAAAGAGCCAACTTATTGGAAAAGATCCCGTGGGGCCTATCGCATCCTTATCATAATCAGTGCCTTGATGGTAATCATATCGGTTGCCGCCCTATTTTTCTTTACGGATGACACCGGCACAGAGGAAGATAACACTCCTTCGAATAAAGAATATACCACCATACCCACGACAAATGATGATCCAAATACAATTATCGACGGCATTCATGTAAGAACCGGATTGGTGGAAGCAGAAGGATTGATGGCCGTTGTGACGAATTGTACCACCTGCCATTCGGCACAGCTGGTGATTCAAAATAGAATGGACAGGGACCGGTGGATCGCTACGATCCGTTGGATGCAGAAAACACAGAATTTATGGGGCTTGGGGGATAATGAAGCGGTCATCGTTAATTACTTGGTCACCAATTATCCCCCCATAAACAAGGGGAGGAGACAGGCCTTGTCGCAAGTGGAATGGTATGAATTGAAAGAGTAAATAGATAGCTGTTATGAAGTATTGGGACGCTTTTATAAATTCATTTTTGGGCACCGTGAATTATACATGGCGGTCTATAATTTTCGAGGTCTCTTGGCAGACCAATTATTTTTGGGGCCTCATTTTCTTGTCCTTGTTCGTCTGGGCCTTGGAGATCTTATTTCCTTGGAGGAAAAGTCAGGCGATTTTTAGAAGAGATTTCTGGCTCGACGGTTTTTATATGTTTTTTAATTTCTTCATCTTCGCAATCTTCATTGCTGGATTTTATAAATTGCTGGGAGCGTTATTTTTAGATATAGGTATCTCAAAGTCTAGTTTAACTATTTTAGATATGTCATCCCTTCCGCCATGGGCACAATTGATTATATTTTTTGTAGTATTGGATTTTGTTCAATGGTTTACCCATGTCTTGCTACACAAATATGAATTCCTCTGGAAATTTCACAAAATTCACCATAGTGTGAAAGAAATGGGCTTTGCTGCCCACTTGCGGTATCATTGGATGGAAAACATATTCTACAAACCTTTGAAGACCTTGGGAGTAATGGTATTAGGGGGTTTTGAACCGGAACAAGCCTTTATAGTGCACTTTTTTGCCATTGCGATAGGGCATCTTAATCATTCAAATATCAAGATTACCTGGGGGCCTTTGAAATATGTCTTGAATAACCCGGTGATGCACTTATATCATCATGCCTATGTCTTGCCAAAAGGAAAATATGGGGTCAATTTCGGAATCAGCCTGAGCTTATGGGATTATATTTTTAAAACCAACCATATTCCCGAAGAAAGTGGCACCATACCCTTGGGTTTTCCAGGGGATGAAATGGTACCAGCATCATTTTTAAAGCAAATGCGTTTCGGATTTAATGCCCAAAAATCCAAAACCCAAAGCCCCTAATCTAAAGGGGCACACTTACACCGACGCTAATATTGCGTCCGATGTTTGGTATCCCGTCAATTTTTAGTCGAGAGAGATGATCAATATAGGTCTTGTTCAAAATATTGTTCCCACTGATCCGCACATCTACGGGCTTATCTAGGATTTGTACCATACCCCCTAGTCCGATATTCAATAGACTATACCCATCGGATGGGGTCTCAAACACATTCACTTTGTTCTGGGAAAATATCGATTTCAGGGTTACAAAGGTATAAGCCCGATCAATCCAATCCTTGTTCTTGTCAAACTCGATACGCAGTGTATTGGTCCAGCTATTTGCCGGGATAAGCGGCAGATAATCCGTGCTAGTTAATTTTCCGGTCACGGTCTCAAAAGTACTTTCCAGATGCAGCCAATCCAAGGGGTGGGGGTGTAGGTGGAAGCCAGCCTCCCCACCGTATAATCTGGCATCTTGTTGGGTGTAGAGAAACACTGCATTGCTATTGATAAATTGACCATTGGGCTCGATATAGATATAATCATTGATCGTATTGTAGAATCCGTTGATGTATAATTCGATATGCTGGTTGCTATATTCAAAGGCCAAATCGATCTGTAAATTCTTTTCATTCTTGAGTGCTGCATTCCCTATTTCATAACGGTTCGTTCCTTCATGAACCCCGTTCGAGGTAAGTTCGGCCAAATTTGGCGCCCTAAACCCCGTAGCAAGATTTAAACGGGTGACTAAATTTTTGACAAAATCTATTTTATAACCTGCCGAAGCATTAAAGCTGCCGAAATTTTTATCCAAAGGCGCTATATAGGATTCCTGGCCAGGAACGCCCGATTCGTCACCATTAATGGCACGATGATCATAGCGTAGTCCTAACTGCAGATCGCTTTCATTTTCAAAATGCACATGTGATGTACCCAAAACTCCAATATCGTTGGTCGTCGCATCGGGAATCAGCACTTCCTCGCCAAAATTGTTATTCGTCTCGTGCATCCCTTGTAATCCTAAGATGGTTTCAATGTTTCCCATTTTTGGCAAATCGTACTGAACATTGTAGCTCAAAGTGGCCAAATGCATATCTAAACCGGCTATATCAATCTGCGTCCCAAATTCCTTGCGTATATTAAAAATATAACCAAAAGTTGCCTCCAGACTTGATTTTTCAAAAAACACATTTGTTTTTGAACTGAGTATATGATTATCAATGGTTTGAAAAGGAAGTTCCAGTGTCCGATCCGTGCTCTGCAGGCCAATTGCCTCGGGAATTCCTAATTTCAGATTATTGTAGTTATAACGCAACTCGGTTTTATATGTGGTTCCTTGGTATCCTACACCGGTTTTAAAATCGTACTCCCGAAAGCGCGAATTGGTAACCCTTTCATCCCCTCCCGTTTTATAATCGATATGGGATGTAAGACTACCCCGGGCCATGAACTTGAATTTGTCCCCAGAGGTCTTGATGCCGGCATTCGTACCTAGACCCTGGGTATTCGAAAAATAATTAAAGTTTATATCGCCCTCCGTGGTTTTGGGCAAGGCAAATTTTTCGGGATTAAGGTAAATAACGCCGCCCATGGCGTCAGATCCGTATAGCAAGGTAGCGGGCCCTTTGATGACCTCGACGCTTTCGATACCCGCATCGCTTACGCCCAATCCGTGCTCGCCGCCCCATTGTTGGTTTTCGAGTCGAATGCCCTGTGTGTATACCAAAACCCTGTTCGAGCTTAATCCTCGTATGACGGGTTTTCCGATACTTACCCCAGTTGAAGCACTTTGTACCCCAGGAATATTGGTAATTCCCTCGGCCAGTGTAATGGCCCCCGTTTTTTTGACTTCCGCCATACTGGTCTGCTCGACCTTCATAACATTTTCACTCTGCAATTTATGAAAGGGTGTCGACACAATGATTTCCTGCATTTCTATGACACTACTTTCCAAAGTAATGTCGAGTGTATTGATACCTGCTTTGATTTCAATTGACTGAGAAAACGTTTTATAGCCCAAATAAGAAGCTACCACCTTATAAGTGCCCAATGGTATTTTATCTATGTGAAAGGTGCCATCTTCCAGGGTGACAGCCCCTTTTTCCAATTGTGGGAAATATACTTCGACCTGTTCCAAGGGACTAGTATCAGCGCCATCCGAAATGGTTCCGGTCAATGAATTTTGGCATGTGCCAATATAAAAAGTCATTGCTAGAAACAATGAAAAATAAAATTTCCTCATAATCGATATGGGTGATAAATCAATAGGTTAATATGAATTGTTTAGGCATATTCCGTGGATTCCCTTCGTGAGATATGTAGTTCAAGAAATCTATTTTGAAGCAGGCAATTTGGTGGGTTATTCAGATTATGGTAATTCGAAGTACGAAAATCTACCATTTGCAAAATGCTCATTACATACTGAATACGATTGTGTTCCTGAAAGTCGTCTTTAAATCCGGGACTTTGAATATATGGGACCTTCAAAGCATGATGTGGCACCACCATCTGGTCACGAACGTGCTGTGAAAGTTTTATTAGGGAGGGGTAGTTGAAATGTACTGCCAACAGGGGTGCAATGGATCCAAGTAGTACTTTCTGGTAGGACAGCCTCATGTGACAAATCTATAAAATTGTGGACCGGCAGATGTTAAAAAAATCTTATACTATTTAAATAAAAATCCGGATCCGAAACTGCTTAGGAATTTTTCCCATAGCCCCAAAAGAAATTGAATTGTCCAAGAACTCAGCCATAGAAAACCAGAAGTATAAGATACATTGGGAAGATGATTTTCAGTCGAATTCGATCAAATCGAGGAAGGGTTTCGATCTATATACGGCTGTAGAACCTGTAATGGCAAAAACTAGTTGAATAATTCCGAATTTAAGATTTAATCTGAGGTCCCACCGCCGCTTTAAGCCCTTCTTGCCAAAAAAATTTTTAGATTAAATACGCGGCACCCAAGGTCCCAGTCGTTGGTTGTATTTGCGTTGAAAATAAATAAAATAATTGTAGAGTTTATAATTTACGTCATACCCATAATCAATACTGGCATCATAATTTATGGTCTGTTCATATAGATTTGGGTCATATTGCCCTGGGAGAAGTACTCTTTGATTCCAATTCATTACGTATATCCGATTCCGGTTTTCAAGGTATGATTGGGAATAGTAGCCTTCTGGTTTCGCAATGCTTTGCAACCAATAATTAAATCCCGGTTCAATAACCAGTACTTCATATTCGACCTTGGTATTTGCCAAGGCAATCGTGTCACCCTTCGTCTGTTCAAAGGCTATTTTTTCATCTTCCAAAAGCCGCGCGGTTTGCTTGCTACCGCCACAACTATAATAGATCAGGGATATGAAAATCAAGAGTGCCGCCAATTTGAGTGATATCTTTTTCATTTTCGTTCGTTTTACTAGGGACGTTGGTCGTTTTTGAATCGAATTCCTTTCTAAAAAAAGCCAGAAAAGAGGGCTACTTAAGTTACTAAAAAAGCCGTTCGCATTACAAACGGCTTTTGTTAATTGTTTTAAATAGATGGTTCTTATTTTCCAAAAAGTCCACCTAAAAGTCCAGCTAAACCCCCTTTTTTCTTGGAGGTACCCATCACCATACCTGCCACATCATCGAGTACGCTGCCATCACCATCGGCATCCAATAAACTCATGATAAGACTTTGGTTCTGCTTTGGCTGTCCTCCGAGCATACTTCCGAGCAGCGTGTTCATTCCGCCGGCATCCTTGACATTGCTCTGGGCGGTTTGGCGACCTACGAACCCCATGATTATGGGGGCGGCAATTTTCAAAATATTCGCAATCGAATCGGTATCCAATCCTGATTTTTGGCTCAAGGCATTTTCTATTTGGGGCTGTTTATTTCCAAAGACGTGGCCCAAAATTCCTGCACCATCATCGACCACCGACTGTTCGACCCCACCGCCAAATAAGCCTCCTAAATTATCCAAGATGCTGCCATCATGCTTTGACGACAAAGCTCCCATAAGGCCTTGGGCGCCTTGAGGGGAGGAAACATTTTTCTTCATGGCTCCCAAAATAAGGGGCATGGCCATACTCAGAACATCGGCTGTTTTATTTTCAGGTTGTCCTGTTTGTGTAGCGACTCCGTTAATCAATTGTTTGCCCATGGGGCTGTTCAATAAATCTAATAATCCAGACATTTTATAGTTAATTTAAATTGGTTACGATTTGTAAAAAAGTTCCCCCCGATTCATTACCACACGCCCTAACTTTATCTCAATAAGGCAATAATTTGTTCAGCAAGTTCCAAGCCTATGCGATTTTGTGCTTCGCCGGTAGCTGCACCAATATGGGGCGTTAATGATATATTCGGATGCATTAATATTTTGACTTCGGGATTGGGTTCGGATTCAAATACATCTAAACCGGCAAAGGCAACCTTACCACTTTCCAAGGCCTCGACCAGGGCTACTTCGTCCAAAACACCGCCACGGGCGGCATTTACGATGCCTGCCCCTGTTTTCATCATGTCGAATTCCTTCTTGCCTATGATGTATTCTTTTTGTGCCGGTACGTGTAAAGTAATAAAATCGGCGTTCTTGAGGACCGCCTCCCGAGAAAGGCTCTTAAATTCAAAAGGTACCTTACGGCCATCGAAGAATACCAAATCAATTGACGCCTTTTCTAGAAATGGATCGTAATAGACCACTTTCATACCCACCCCCAATGCCACCTTGGCCGTTGCCTGGCCAATTCTGCCAAAACCTATTACACCCAGGGTCTTCCCACGTAGCTCCGTGCCCCCAGCATACATTTTTTTCAGTTGTTTAAATTTACTGTCGCCATCCAAAGGCATGTTCCGATTGGCATCGTATAAAAACCGAACGCCACCAAACAAATGGGCAAAAACAAGTTCGGCAACCGATTCCGATGAAGCGGCAGGCGTATTTATAACGTGTAATCCTTTTTCCTTGGCATAGGCAACATCAATATTGTCCATACCTACTCCGCCGCGACCTATTAATTTTAGTGAGGGACAGTTATCAATTATATCTCTGCCCACTTTGGTCGCACTTCGTACCAAGAGCCCCGTAATGTTATTTTTATTGATAAAATCGACTAGTTGCTCTTGGGCCACCATGGTAGTCAATACTTCAAAGCCTGCATTTTGAAGTGCCTTAATACCTGAGGGTGATATGCCGTCGTTAGCTAGAATTTTCATTGTATGTCGATTACAATTTATATGGTTTCGAATTTTTAAATTTTCCGAAAGGGCTATTTAATGTTTTTGGGGTTATCCGCGGCGTTCCATTTCACTCATAACATCTACCAAAACACCGACGCTTTCCAAAGGCAGTGCATTATACATGGAGGCTCGATAGCCCCCGACTGATCGGTGGCCATTTAAACCAATGATCCCCGCATCTTTTAAAAGGGCTTCAAAGGTGTCTTTCTGTTTGTTGTCGGTTAAGGTAAATGTCGCATTCATGATCGAGCGGTCTTCTTTGTTGGCATAGCCTTCAAATAAAGGATTTAAATCAATTTCAGAATAAAGCAATTGTGCTTTTTTCTCATTGATTTGTTCAATCGCCGAAATTCCGCCCAGCTTCTTCAACCATTCCAAGGTCAGCATTGAAACATAAACGGCAAAAACCGAAGGGGTATTGAACATGCTCTCTTTGGAAATATGCACCTGATAATCTAGAATCGAGGGTATTTTTCGAGTGACCTTTCCTAAAAGAGACTCTTTGACCACCACCAAGGTGGTTCCCGCGGGCCCCATATTTTTCTGTGCACCTGCATAGATCAGGTCGAATTTCGAAAAATCCAGTTCCCTTGAAAATATATCCGAACTCATATCGCACACCAACGGGGTATCAGTCGTTGGAAATTTTTTGATCTGGGTACCAAAAATCGTATTATTCGATGTTAGGTGCAAATAATCCATGCCGCTGGGTATGCTATACCCTTTTGGAATGTATCGGAAGTTTTCATCCTTAGAGGATCCTACTTCAATCACTTCTCCAAAAATTTTCGCCTCCTTAATCGCATTGCTGCTCCAAGTACCAGTGTTCAAATAACCTGCTTTGGTCTCAAGCAAGTTATAGGCTACCATTACGAATTCAAGGCTGGCGCCACCTTGAAGAAATAAGGCCTGATATCCTTTATCGGCAAGCCCTAAGAGTTCCAATGCCAATGAACGCGCATTGTCCATCACCGCGACAAAATCCTTACTCCGATGCGATATTTCAATCAAGGAAAGACCAGAACCGTTAAAATCAAGTACGGCTTCGGAAGCCTTTAAAAGAACTTCTTGTGGCAAAATACAGGGCCCGGCACTGAAATTATGTTTTTTCATATCCTTATTTAAATTAAGGTGCTAAGGTCATAAATTTATAGTGAAATAACGGCACGGTTGCTAAATAATTCTAGGATGTTTTTAACAGGAACTCAACAGTATCTATATGGTCTGCATAGGTCGCGAGATCGGGTTTTTGCGTCTCCCCAAAGTCGACTTCCTCTAATAAAATACCGTTTCCCACAATACATTGTATCTTGTCAAGTTCCTGCACAAGTAGATTTTTTAAGGCGTTCAACGAATCGTACTCTTCATAAGACAAAGTCGCAATTGGAGAGGCAAAACCGATATCGCGTTTGAGAATTAGAAAGCCATTGTCAATAAATTCAAATTCACTCATTAAATACACCGCTTTGTTATAGTCGTAATTATTGGCATATTTTACCTGATCCATTAATGCTTTATAAGAATCAATGGCAGAAAGAAAAGTATCGAAAACATATCCTTTTGGAACAAAAAGCTTGGACACATTTCTACAACCCAAGCCGAAGTAACGAAAGATGTCCTCACCAAGCGCATTTAATTGTGCAGGAGTTTCGTTGCCCGTCAGTACTGCTACCGAATTTCTATTTTTACGAATAATATGGGGTACCTTTCCAAAATAATATTCAAAATAGCGCGCGGTATTGTTGCTACCTGTCGCAATCACCGCATCATAGTTCTCGAACCTATCCTCTTTGAAAATTATTCTAGTTGATAAGAGGGGTAAAATTTCGATTAGGTATTCAGAAACCAAAGGCAAAAGAACACGATCATTCGAAGACAATTTGATCATGGCAGTATTCCCCGTCATCAGCACCGACAAAAAATCGTGAAACCCTACCAAAGGAATATTTCCTGCCATAATCAATGCCACCGTTTTCGGTGTGCTTGATGTAGGGTCATATCGCAGTATCCAATTTTCAAGCTTTTCGCGAACCAATAGTTTTCCCCATTGTTGAATGGCGAATAGTATATTTTCCCTGGTAAACCAGCCATTTTTATGCTTCGCTATAGCAATGGCCTCATCAAATTTAAAAAACCAAGACTTTTGATTTTCAGTTATTTGGACATCATTTTTGACATATTCACAATAGCTCCGGAAGAATTCCCCAAGTTTGACAAAAGCATCGATACGTTGACGAAGGTCACTCATTATATTTGTACAGGATTGTATTACAGATTACCTTTGCGCAAAAATAGGCATACTAACAGAACTTTTAGACCGTAAGAAGTAGAACTTGTTAGTAACGAATGCCGAAAAATATTCGGCAGTAAGAAAAAGAAGATTATGGCGATTATTATAACCGATGAATGTATAAACTGCGGGGCCTGCGAACCAGAATGCCCTAATACAGCAATTTACGAGGGTGCTGATGAATGGCGTTATTCCGAGGGGACTTCGCTGAAAGGGGATGTGGTTTTGACCGATGGTAAAAAGGTAAATGCCGATGAAGTCCAAGAACCAGTGAGTGACGAGATATATTATATAGTACCGGACAAGTGTACTGAATGTAAAGGCTTTCACGAAGAGCCACAATGTGCCGCAGTTTGTCCTGTCGATTGCTGTATACCCGACGTTGACCATGTAGAATCGGAAGAAACTCTGTTGGGGAAACAACGCTTTATGCATCCCGATTCTTAAAATTATAGTTTATAATACCTACTAAAAATCTCTTATTAAACCGATTTTTCCATTTTTTGGGCCACCATGACAAAGGTATCAAAGGCGTAACTGGGCCGATTAAATGAATCCAACACTTTGAATCCGGTTTCGTTTAAAAAAGATGTAATTTCCGAATCGGTAAAGACCCTAAAGAACGCGGAATCCTTTCCCAAGAGAACCGACCCCATAGCTTCTTCCTTAAAGTAATCGGCTGACCAGTCCACAATCGTTTTGCCATCTTCCTTTAAGTGCCAATTGGAAGTTCTACGGTATCGGATACCTTCAACTAATGATGAATGGGTAACTATGGGATGATCCTTAATATAAGGTAGAAAGCGGTCGGCATCGATACAGTCGAAAATTAGATGGCCCTTTTCACCCAATATGTTATAAATACAGCGAAAGGTGTTCATGACATCATCATCAGTAACGAGATAGTTGATGGATCTTCCCGTAATTAAGGCGGCATCAAAAGTACGGTCTAATTGAAAATCTCGCATATCGGCCTGAATGAATTGGCCATTGGGATTTTTTTGGCGTGCTAGGTCCAGCATGTGCTGACTATAGTCCAAGCCTAGATAATCTCGAAACGTTTTCCTGAATTTACGAGCTAAATTTCCCGAACCACAGCATATTTCAATAATGCTTTGCGCATTTTTTGAACGGCATAAGCTAGCATAAAATTGATATTCCTCATCGTAATCGATGAATCCTTGATACATTTTATCAAAAACCTTTGATAAATCCCTTCCATACAGCTCGCTCATATTCAAATAATTAGTATGATTACAGCCTTCGATCGCTACTTCCCGTTGCGTATAATAAGGGCGGCAATTTCCTTCAATAGTTTTGCGCCAACCATGGCCGTCATTTGATTGATATCATGTTTTGGGTTGTATTCTACAATATCGGCCCCTAAAATAGGCACCTCTAGACTTTGAAGGAGGCCAATAAGTTCTCGCGTACTCAATCCTCCAGGTTCATGATGGGAAACCCCTGGGGCGAAAGCCGGATCAAGGACATCAATATCTAGCGATACGTATATAGGATTTTTAAATCTAGGCAGAAGCGAAGAGTCGAAATCTTTCATTTCCAGCATTTCTACTCCAAACTTGGCTGCTTGATCCCTTTGATGCGAAGACAAGGTGCGAAGTCCTACCTGCACCAATCTCCCAGCGAGATGATTCTCCATGATTCGGGCAAATGGGCAGGCATGGGAATAGGTATCCCCTTCGAATTCATTGTAAAGATCTGCATGGGCATCTATGTGCAATATATCAAAGGGACCATAAACATTGTGAAAGGCCCTGACAATAGGGTAGGTAATCGAATGGTCGCCACCCAAGGTAACCAATGGTATATTAGAACGAATGTTTTTGGCCGTAATCTGTTCGATTTCAAAATAATCCCCAATGGCAAAATCACCTTTATCATCCCAAAGGCCAGGATGAATTTCCAGTCCCGATTCAGAAAAATAATTGGCTGACGGACTGTTATAGGCCTTTCTTATTAAAGGAGGTGCCAAGGCCGGACCCTTTAAATAAGAGGACTTATCGTCATATAAAATTCCCTGAAGGACCATCTTTCTGAAAATTCGAAGCATTAAAAAAGCTGCCTAAAGATAGGCAGCTTTCGAAATATACAAGATAATCGTAGTTTAAAATTTATAATTAACCGAAAGGTTGAACAGCGTACCAAGTTGGCTAAAATGATAACCATCATAGGTCATTTGTGAGTACCTCTGATTGAACGTAATCAGATTTGATTCGTTTTGAATAGGGGTTACCCCAAATGCATTGGTCGATGTATCATTAATAAGGGCTTGACCAGCGGAATTTTCAGCAACGAACTTCCATTCCGGCAACACGTTTAAAAGGTTGTTGATATTCAAGGCAATGGTCAATTGCTCGGTAGCGTTGTAATTAACGCCCAAATCGGTAACGATTTTGGGTGTAAATTCAGTCCGAAGATCATCGCTCATACCTTGTTGTTTAAAGGTGGTCTTTCCGAAATACGTATTGTTCAAGGAAAACCCAAATTTATCCAAATCATAATTGGCACCCAATATCCATTTTGTTTTAGGTCGAGATGTAAAGAACAAAGCCTCTTGGGTGGCATTTACGACCGATTGTCCAGTACCTGCCAAAAATGCGGGATCCTTAACGGCCCCATTTCTTTCATTTTGAATGGTATAGTTACCCGCTAGGTTCAGACCTAGGGTACCACTTCCTAAGGCGATATTTCGGTACCCGGCGACCACATCAAGTCCAGAAGTTCTTGTATCAAGGGCATTCACGAAGAAACTAAGATCTGACAGCCCGGCGAAAGCAGGACCGGCCGGTGGGGCAACTTCTGACCCTAATACGATCCGGTCTTTTACAGCAATATTATAATAATCTACGGTTACATTAAAATCCCTATTGATTTTTGAAGCCACGCCAACGGTAAAGTTGGTAGATTTTTCGGCATCTAATTGCGAAAGACCTAATAACCTGGCTTGCGGCGAAACATTGTTCACCAAACCACCGACTTGGATGCCTTGTCCGGGTACAAAACTATATTGGGCTTTTTGGGTGTAGATCTGATGTAGGGTAGGAGCCCTAAATCCGCTGGAGATAGATCCCCTAAGAATAATCTTGTCATCCAAGAACTTATAGCGAGAGCTAATCTTATACACAAACGCGTTCCCAAAATCTGAATAATTTTCGGTACGTACGGTACCGCTCAACAGAAAATCTTTGTTGACATCGTAATCCAAACTAAGGTATCCCCCAATGTTGTAGCGGCTGAACTTACCAGAATTTTGAGGTTGGTTTCCCGAGAATGAATCGGCACCACCACCATCATAGGAGGCTAGCTCCCCGGCAATGACTTCAAAAATTTCCGATCGAAACTCGGCTCCGAAACCGATACTGACATCAGTGGAGAGTATCCTAGAAATATCAAGGTTTCCTATATTATTACTAAATCGCGTACCACCCGGATCAAAACTAATGGGGCTATTCTCACGGTAAAGACTAGACCCTTCGGTCAATTCTCCCGGATCGACAATGCCGTTCCCATTAGTATCTAGCCATGTAGAAGGAGAATACACGAAATTCCTATTATGGGTGTTGTTTACTTTGTAAGTCTGCGTATTGCCACCGGTCGTAAAACTGGCATCAATGTTCCAATCATTTTTTATGGTCCTGAAACCCACCGTACCATTGTAATCGCTTAGATCACCTTCGAAGGTGGGCACATAACCATCGTAATTGTTCGGGGTGCCGGGAGCGGGAAAAAAATCGGAGAGATACGGAAAATCCTGGATTGTTCTCCAATACGGTGTTCTATAGTTGGCATAACTATTTACCTTTTTATAGACATAGGCGGCATTGGCATATAATTCAGTATTCTCGCTCAAGTCGAATCCGGCATTGACCTCAAATTTGGCCGCGGCAGTTTCAGGTGAACCGTTTATATTCCCTGCGTCGGGTCTTCTTGATAAAAATTCCTGTACGTCGGCGATATCAGCACCAAAATCAGCTGCTTCCCCGGCTGCGTTCACGGTGCCAGGGCGATTGGCCAGATTTACCTTTGAAAGATCAATGGTATAATTCACAAAGCCCTTATCCTCTCCTATCGATGTACCATTATTCATACTGATACCATACATGGCCCCATCACCTTCTGAAGTAACACCG
>JALHST010000042.1 GCA_022865355.1 Maribacter sp.
AATACAATCCCACATCGACCTTGGTAGTTCCAACCCACGAGGTCAAAAAAGCCAAATTTCCATTTATTGATGTGCATATCCATCAACGCGATATGTCGGCCAGTGCCTTGACTTCCTTGATAAAAGATATGGATATGCTGAATGAGGGTATCATGGTGAATCTGAGCGGTGGATCCGGTAAAAGTCTTTTGGAAAAAATTCAAAGTATAGAAAAAAATTATCCCAATCGTTTTGCAGTATTTGCCAATGTCGACTTCGATGGTGCCGGTAAACCGGGTTGGTCTGAAAACGCCGTGAAACAGCTTGAAGAAGACGTAAAAAACGGTGCGAAGGGCTTGAAGGTATTTAAAAGCCTGGGACTCCGCAATACCGACTCCGAAGGGCGGCGTTTAGCCATCGATGACCCAAGGCTCGACCCAATATGGTCGAAATGTGGCCAATTGGGTATCCCGGTATTGATCCATGCCGCTGATCCAAAATCGTTCTGGGACCCTATGGATGCCGATAATGAACGTTGGCTTGAACTTAAGACCCATCCGCGAAGAAAGCGGACTGATACGGATCCGGCGCCATGGCAGCAGATCATTGATGAACAACATCGGATGTTTAAAAAACATCCCGAAACCAAATTTATCAACGCGCATATGGGCTGGTATGCCAATAATCTTGGTAAACTTGGGGAACTATTAGATGAAATTCCCAATATGAGTGTTGGAATTGCTGCCGTAATCGCTGAACTCGGACGCCAACCTAAAAATGCGAGGGCATTTTTTATAAAATATCAGGACCGAATCTTATTTGGAAAGGATAGTTGGCAGCCCCAAGAATTTCCTACGTATTTCAGGGTGTTGGAAACCGATGACGAATATTTTCCCTATTATAAAAAATATCATGCCTTCTGGGCCATGTATGGCCTCGACCTTCCCGATGACGTACTCAAAAAAGTATATTATAAAAATGCCCTAAAGCTGATTCCAGGCCTTGATGCCTCGCTTTTTCCTAAAGATTGACATGGGTTACGGTTTAACTTTTAAAATTTGGCAATTCGCGAAAAAGATGCGAGCTTGTAGGTAGAAACCCGAAAATCTTACATAATATGTGCCGCAGCCACCAATGCCATATTGTTCCTCCCCATATCTTGGAGGAACTGGCAAAAAGAGGGAACATCAGTTGTAAAAAAACCCTGAACGATGCGCATCGAATTCTCGCAAGGCGCAATAGCGCATTGAACGACTTATTGATTCGTGATGCGATTCCGGGTCATGGTGATCGATTGGTCTATGATTCAGAGAATGGTTATGAACAGCAAGTAAAACTGGTCAGAAAGGAAGGGGAAGGTCCGATAAATGACCTGGCCGTCAATCAGGCCTACGACAATTCAGGATTTGTTCGGGCGTATTTCAAAGAGTCATTTGGTTTGGATTCAATAGATAGCAAGGGTCTTGACATTATTTCAAACATACATTATGGCAAAGATTATAACAATGCGTATTGGGATGGTGATGAAATGACCTATGGGGATGGGGATGGCAAAGAGTTCACCAATTTTGCGGATGCTATTGATGTGGTCGCCCACGAATTGATGCATGGCATTACCCAATTTTTGGGCAATTTGGAATACAGGGGCCAATCTGGGGCCTTGAACGAACATTTTTCGGATGTTTTCGGAACGGTAATCAAACAAAAGTTTTTAAAGCAGACCCTAGAGGAGGCCGATTGGTTAATAGGGGATGCGATTGTTACCAAAGAGTTTCCCGGGGTGGCCATCCGTTCTATGAAAGCCCCGGGGACAGCCAATGAATTTGATAACCAGCCCGACCATATGGATAATTATTATTCAGGGGCGGACGACAATCAAGGCGTACATGTTAATTCCGGGATTCCCAACAGGGCATTTTACCTCTGTTGTCAGGAAATTGGTTTGGACGATTGCGCCCTCATTTGGTTTGAAACCTTGAAGGTCTTATGGCGGACGGCAAACTTTTTCGATACGTTGAAAATGCTGCTAACTACGGCCAATACATTGAAAGAAAAGAAGAAGGTTCATGATAGTGCGCCGGAGGCGGTAGCCAGAAGTTTTTTCGAAGTGGGTCTGACTCTTGAAGTAGCATGAAATATCAAATAAAGGTCGAAGGGGGATTTACCGGGATAACGAAGGAATACAATGGCGAAATGCATTTTAGTCCCGATGAGCGGAAGGCCATCTTGAAGTTGCTCCAAAATCCTGTAAAATCTAAAAACACCGGCCTGCGCGACGGCTTTGTCTATTCTTTTATGTTGCGTGATGGGACATCCTCGTATACAGCGCATTTTGATGAGGCCAATCTACCGATCACATTGCGGAATGTTTTGGCAAGGATTTCCAAAAAATCGTAGGAACAAACGTTATTCTGCCCTATTTTCAAGGCCCTGGGTTTCATCCTTTCCATAATCCTGAAAAATTCCACAAGAAACTTCCTTTTTGATCAAGGTAGTATTTGAATGCCGGTTTCTTTTGGACCAAGCTTCGATTTGAGGGGATAAATAACCCATAGCCTAATTTTTATTGCAAACAGATGGTTGAAAACTTAAGAAAACCTCCAGTCACATCAATCGACCCGTTTTTTGGTACAAATTTAGGAAGGTAAAGTTTCATGTTAAAATTTATTATGAATTCGTTGTGACTTTTTGAGCATAAGCACCACTAATACTATATAGAAAAACCAGTTCATGGGGAAGGAAACGCAATTTATATCGGTTATCAAACAATACGAGGGGGTTATTTTCAAAATTACTACCATCTATACCGACAATAAAAATGATCAGCAAGATTTGTATCAAGATATTGTCTATCAATTATGGAAGTCCTTTGATTCTTTTAGGAACGAGGCCAAAATTAGCACTTGGATGTATCGTATTGCCCTAAATACGGCCTTGACTAGAATACGAAAAAAAGGTAGGCAGGGGATTTCAATTTCAATCGACAAAGTAGTACTCGAACATACTGAAGCCTATGATAGCCAATTCGAAGAACGTCTTAAACTGCTGTATAAGCAAATAGGTGCCTTGAACGCACTCGATAAAGGTTTGATATTATTATTCCTTGAGGGAAAGAAATATGAGGAAATTGCGGAAATAACGGGTTTATCCTTAAGCAATGTAGGGACGCGCCTCGCTAGGATAAAACAAAAATTAAAATCGCAGATAGTTAAAAATTAGAGATATGGATCTAGATGAAATAAAAGCAACTTGGTCGCAAATGAGCGATCAGCTGGAGCAACAAAAAAAATTAACCGACAAAATTATACTTGAAATGACACAACAGAAATACAAAAACAAGTTTAGTAAAATCTCGATGTATGAAACCATCGGGGCCGTGGTCTGTTATGTAATGGCCTTTTACATACTTCTGTATATGAAAGAATTGGATACGTGGTATCTTTTAACATTGGGAATATTTACCCTAGGGTGTCTTTTGGTGATGCCTTTCTTGGTACTGAGGTCCCTTAAAAATATTCAACGGGTAGATTTGGTGAACTCCAATTATAAGGAAGCTTTGATCAAATACACACAAGAAAAGAATCGATTACTCTTTTTGCAGCGATTGGGGATTTATTTGGGATTTTTCATGTTGTGCACAAGTCTGCCCGTTTTTAGTAAGATAAATAACGGGAAGGACCTTTTTCTTAGTGCAACAACCTGGCTCTGGTACCTTCCGGTGATGGGTGTTTTTTTCTTTTTCTTTGCGCGTTGGGGATATCGTTCTTACAGGAGCATTACCGACTCGGCCGAAAATATTTTAAACGAGATGGATCAATAGGCATTCACGCGACTCGTGGCCAATTGTTTGTGGATGTAGTCAAGAATCAACATCCAGTTCATTTTAAGTATGAGCGCGGCGGTAGGCACATTGTCATCCTCGATGGCCGAGATGATGCCATCATGTTGGTTGTCCGATTTATCATAAATCGTTTCATCCGATAACAAGGCTTTCTCATAAAAAAAGACCCGTGTCTTCAGGTCGGCCAATATCTGTTGGGCCAATTGGTTTTCATAGTGTCGGGTGAGTAACCTATGAAATTCGAGCTTGGCAGTAATGCGCTGTAAAGTTCCCTGAGCAGACTTAAAAGCCGTTTGTTGCTTTTTAAGGCCTTCGATACAAGACGGAAAAAAAACCGAATTTTCGATGGCAAGTACCTCGAGGTCTGCAACCAGTTCATAAAGATCTTTGGCCTCCTTTCGATTCAGGTCGGCAATTATAAACCCACGATTGGGAACCGCTTCAATGATCCTTGCTTGTTGCAACTGGGTGAGGGCCTCACGAATAGGGGTTACACTTACGTTTAGTTTTCTAGAAAGAGCGGCCAAATTTATGGTCTGACCACTTACCAATTTCCCCAGTTTCATATGTTCCAGGAGATATTCGCGTACTTGGTCCCTTAAAATCACTTTTGCATCCATAAAACAAATATACGAAATCGTATACGATTTAGGAAATGGCAAGGTCAAGCGGCGCTATAGCGTCGTTTCACGCCACAAACTTTTTTTTATGCCTTTGTTGATGCCCATGCAACAGAACATATGCAGGCCATAACCTACCTGGCTCTTTACAGCACAAAATGCATCTTTATGATTAGGAGTGCCAATGCAAAAGGGAGAATTTTTTACGACACCTTATTGATGATTCGATAGCCAGCATTATAAAAGCGGCAGATTCCTTTAAAAAAGTCGCTTAAACTAAATTTAAGGGGATACAAAGTGCACATTAGCCCTGATATTATCACTTTTATGGTAAGATATTTGCTTCCAAGTCCAACCGAACTTATCTTTGATGCGTTTTAGTAAGGGGACATCCTTATTCAAGCCTCGTTGTGGCGTTTTGTAACCATTGCATAAATGGTATAGGTAATCAATCTAAAAAATTGTCAATTCCGTATCTTGCATTTGGTACCTCAAGGAGAGCGTATGGCAGGTATAGCATAAATAGACAAAACAAATAACTTTAAATTATAGTGAATGGCAAGAGCACAAGAGACTTATGGCAAAAAGGAGCGGGAGAAAAAACGTCTTAAAAAGCGGGAAGAGAAGCAAAAAAAGAAAGAAGCCCGAAAGGCCACATCTACGGGTGGTACCTTAGAGGATATGTTGGTCTATGTTGACGAAAACGGACATTTTACCGATACCCCTCCAGACCCTTCCAAAAAAGTAAAAATTGATGCCGAAAGCATCGTTTTAGGAATTCCTAAAAAAGAGGAACAAGAGGCCGAAGATCCTATTCGTAAGGGGAAAGTATCGTTCTTCGATAGCTCAAAAGGCTTTGGTTTTATCATTGATACTGAAAATCAAGAAAAATATTTCGTGCATGTAAGTGGCCTTATTGACGAAATTATGGAAAACGACAAGGTTTCCTTTGAATTGGAAAAGGGCATGAAAGGTTTGAACGCCGTTCGCGTCAAGAAAGTATAAATCCCCGAAAGCGCTTATTCTTTTTGGTAATGCGATCCTATTTGTAATTGTAGGGGTGGTTGTCATTGCATTTAATACACACTTATTCTAGGGAAAGAATGGTTTCTTTTTAAATTTCTTGTACTTGGTAAAAACAATTTCTCGATTACACTTTAATCGGTAAAAGCATACCTGAAAACTTCCGTTCATCTAATTTTTTTTTAGAATTGCACTAAAATCATAAGAAATTCGTTTGGCTAGTATTAACCAAAAATTGAAAATGATGATTAAGACCAATGCAATGAAAACGTATGCCCTTTTATTCGGTATGATTGTGGTATTCGCATTTAGCTGTAGTAAGGACAACGAAATCACCGATAATCAAGCGCTGACCCAGACTGAGCTAAAAGCAATTTTGGAAACCGATGATATTGCGCGAATTGCCGACAATGTATTGGCAGAAATTTATAATGGTAATGGCCAAAGTGGAAAATCGGCGAAGATTGCTGATTGTTATGTGGCTGAATATACCGATACCGGTTTTACGGCAACTTTTAACAATTGTGTATTAAACGGAACTGCAAATGTCAATGGCACCTTGGATGTCGTGTATGCGACCGGTACAGGCCAGGCTTCCTTTACCGCTACCTTCGCCGATTTTTATGTCGGAACTATTAAGATAAATGGTACACGCGGTTACACAGTCGTTAGTGATAACGCACAAGGTAGTATATCGCTGACGGTAACCAGTAATTTGTTAATAACATTGCAAGACGAATCGGTTATTACCGAGAGCGGAACAAAAGCCTTTGGCATCAACTTCGGGAATAGTCTTGAAACCACTACGTATTCA
>JALHST010000043.1 GCA_022865355.1 Maribacter sp.
ATTAACATCGGCCCTTCCCCCTGCGTTGACCGTAACGGTGGTTTGCTCGGTGATTAATTTTTCATTATAAACTTTGCCACCGGCATTGGCAAGGACTTCTTGGGTCTTGGCATTCCCACTCAGGACCACCTCACCTCCAGAAGTCGATTTTACATCTAATTTATCAACATTTATTTTCAATGATACTTTGCCGGCCTCTTGCACCGCTACTCTTAATTCAGGCACTGTCAAGGTCTCTTCGGAGGTAATCCTGGCATCTTCATTTGAATCAAGCAAGGTCAGATCTTCGGTGAAATAGACTTTGACCAAAATATCGCCTCCCTCCAAATTATTACCTAATTCCATTCGTATTTTAAGAAGACCGTCTTTGTTGGCTATCGACACTTCATCACGATCATCACCCGTAATAACGACTTTATTCGCGCTACTTTTTAGTAGCTGCACCTCAATGCGGTCAAAAGCCTTTATCTCGGTAAACTTTTCCAATTCTTGGGTAATTTCCATTTGGGCAAAAATCATCCCTGAAAATAATCCGCACAATAAGAATACTATAACACGTTTCATAAGGCCATAATTTTGAATTAGGAACAATAATCAATTGCCAAGGCGGCTAAAAACATAATTTCAGTCAAATTTAGTATTATTCCACAAGAATAATTGTCTAGTCCTTAGTTTTAAATTAAATAGATTTTTAATTTAGGCGAATAGGTATCTTATGAGTGTAATTGTTGAATTGAGTAGGATTTCTTGTAAAGGTCCCATAAATGTAACCAGGTTATTTTACTTCCTATGAAGCACGCAATATTAGTAGTATTCTGTCTTTTTATTTCCTGTAAGACGGTCAAAGTACCCGATAGTAGTCCCGAGAGTGAAACAAAGGCCGCCATGGTGGAAAGCTTTTCCCAAAAAATACCCGCCACAGACATTGCTATTGAAATGGTCAAAATACCCGGGGGTAGTTTCATGATGGGCAGTGATGGCCTGGAAACAGGTCGCAAGGCCGATGAAGGTCCACGACATGAAGTAAAATTGGATCCCTTTTGGATGGGTAAATATGAAGTTACTTGGGATATCTTTGAACTTTTCTTTAAACAGAACCAACAACTATTCAGCACCCTAGAAGAAAATACCTTGAAAGGTATCGATGCCATTTCAAGACCAAGTCCGCCCTATGAAGATCCTTCCTATGGTATGGGCAAGGACGGCTACCCTGCAGTGAGCATGAGTGCCTATTCGGCTTTGGTATTCTGCAAGTGGTTGAGTAATTTGACAGGACGGTTTTATAGGTTGCCCACCGAAGCCGAATGGGAATATGCAGCCAGGGCAGGGACAGAAACGGCCTATTCTTTTGGAAACACGACCGATCAATTGGACGATTATGCGATTTATCATAATAATTCGAATAATAAATATGCCAAGGTGGGCAGTAAATTACCTAACCCTTGGGGACTTTACGATATGCATGGCAATGTAGCCGAGTGGACGTTGGACGAATACAAGGAAAATGCATATACGAATAATGATGGTAATAATCCATGGGTAGTGCCAACCGTAATTCATCCCAGGGTATATCGGGGAGGTTCTTGGGACGACGACGCCTCAAAGCTTCGTTCTGCCGCGAGAACGGCATCGAATTTAAAGCAGCAGAAGCGGGATCCGCAAATACCTAAGAGCTTTTGGTGGTTTACCGATTCGAACTTTGTCGGGTTCCGTTTGGTAAGTCCGGTTGAGCCCCCCGGCCCGGAGGATCAAAAGAAATTCTGGCAAACCGTATTGGATGAGTAATCTATAAAAACCGTGAAAAATGCATAGACTTATATTCGTACTTCTAGTTCTTGTTCGTTCTGCAGGGACCATGGCACAAGAATCTTTTACCTTGGCGCCCGAAAGCGTCTTAACGATTAGTGGTACCTCCACGGTTCATGATTGGACCGTAACGGCCAGCACGATGCAGGGCGTTCTTACTAAGGAAGGTTCCAACATAATGGGCATTGATTTTCAAGTGGATGTTGCAGGCATCAAAAGTGAACGAGGGGCTACCATGGATAATAAAATGTATGCCGCATTGAAAATAGAGGAGTATCCCAAGGTGCTTTTTTCATTTGACGAACAAAAAAGCGAAACCACGTTTAAAGGAAGCCTCGTGATCGCAGGAAAAGAAAATTCCGTGGAGCTTGATGTTATCATACATTCACTACCAAAAAAACTGAGGATCGCGGGAGAAAAGAAACTTGCCTTACTAGATTATGGTATCGAACCTCCGACGGCCATGTTCGGACAGGTAATTGTCGGGGATGATGTCGTCGTAAAATTTGACCTGGTCTTTGAAAGCAATCTCTAGGCACACTTATCGGTTTTATGTCATTCTGGCATTTTTTTATGTTTCGGGAATGTACGCCCAAAACCGCTATGAATTTCAATATCGGCAAATGGGCACCGAAATTCGTCTGATTTTGTATACTTCGGATCAAATTAAGGCAGATTCAATCGCCCACTTGGCCTTCAATAGAATCGATGAACTCAATGCAATCTTTAGTGATTATAGAAGCGATAGCGAATTAAACAAATTATGCGAACGACCCAATGAGGATGTTCGGGTTAGTGATGACCTTTTTGCAATTATAAAGACCTCCTTGGAAGTTTCACGGCTCACACAGGGCGCCTTTGATATTACCGCAGGTCCTATCGTACGTTTATGGCGTACTGCACGTCAAACGAAAACGATGCCCTCCGACGATGAAATACGCCACCTCAGGAAAAGGGTGGGTTTTAAAAATATCGGTCTTACAGATGAAAAGACCGTCCGTCTTAAAAAAAAAGGGATGCAGCTGGATCTAGGCGGTATCGGCAAGGGGTATACCGCAGATGAGGTGCTCAAAGTTCTCGAGGCGAATGACATCCACTCGGCCTTGATCGATATGGGTGGGGATATACGGGTCAGCAATCCCCCGCCAAATACGACCCATTGGATCGTAGCATTTTCCTATATAAATTCATCTGGCAATGAAATTGTTCAAAAATTACATCTCAAAAACCAGGCAATTGCGACTTCAGGCGATTTATATCAGTTTGTTGATTTCAATGGCATTCGCTACTCCCATATTGTTGATCCAAATACCGGATGGGCGCTCAGTTCGGGCATTCAAGTAACGACCCTGGCTTGCAATGCCACCTTGGCCGATGCCTATGCCTCCGCACTCAGTGTATGGGGCATGGCCACATCAAAAGTAAGTATAGGGAAGCTTCCTATCCTAGAGGCCTTCCTAGTGCAGCATGCGTTGACCGGCAATCGCCTTTGGCATACCGACGGATTTGAAAATTATTTGGTCGATTAACAAATTTCAAGCGTAAAATACTTCCGGACTTTCTGTTGTGTGCCGATAAAAGAAGGGGCAATAAATCGGGAATGGGAGTTTAGAAGCATACATGGGTATTTTGTTTAATTCGCTATCTTTAGGATATATAAGGGAGTGTCCCAAATCGGAATGAAACGGAAAATTATACTTTTTGCAATTCTCACAGGGCTGGTGGGGCTACTTTTTGCTTTTAAAAAGGGCATCTTTACTTCATCGAACGATGCTTATGTGGCTCTACGGATGCCCGAAATCGTTGATTATAATTTCCATATTAAACCTTTGCTATCAGATAGATGCTATAAATGTCATGGGCCCGATGCCAACAAACGCAAGGCTGGACTACGTTTGGATTTGGAAGCTTCCGCCTATGATGAATTGCCCGAAAATCCGGGAAAATTTGCTATCGTTCGTGGCCATCCCGAACAAAGTCAATTATATCGTCATATTATTTCGGATGACCCTGACATTATGATGCCGCCTCCAGACTCTAAATTGGAATTGAACGCCTATGAAAAGGACCTAATTAAAAAATGGATATCACAAGGGGGCAAGTATCAAAAACACTGGGCCTTTATTACGCCCAAAAAAAGCAAAGTCCCTAAGCTAAAAGACGATGATTGGTCTCAAAATGAGATTGATGGCTTTGTTTTTGAAAAGTTGAACGAGAACAAGGTAAACCCATCCCCAAAGGCGAATACCGAAACATTGATACGAAGAATTAGTTTGGATCTTACCGGACTTCCACCAGATAAACAAGTCGTTAAAAGACTCATGGAATATCCCTCGGAGGAAATGTTGGACAAAATCATCGATGTGTTTTTGGCTTCCCCGGCCTATGGGGAACGCATGACCCAAGCATGGCTCGATGTGGCACGCTACGCCGATTCGCATGGCTATCAGGATGACAGCTATCGCACCATGTGGCCATGGCGCGATTGGGTAATACATGCTTTCAATAACAATCTGCCGTATGACAAGTTCCTGACGTGGCAATTGGCAGGTGATTTATTGCCCAATGCGACCAAAGAACAGATTCTGGCGACCGGATTTAATAGAAACCACCCCATTACCCAAGAAGGTGGAGTGATCCAGGAAGAATATCGCACCAACTATGTGTTGGATCGTACGAATACCCTAGGAAAGGGGATTTTAGGAATTACGCTTGAATGCGCGCGGTGTCATGATCACAAGTATGACCCAATTTCACAAAAGGAATATTATGGCATTTTCTCCTTTTTTAATCAAGTGAATGAAAAGGGACTTCAAATGGACGCCGTCCAGGCAAAGGACCAAAAGTATTATGCCGATGCCCCTTTTATGACGATTACCGATGCAGAGACCAAAGAGGTGCTGTCTTTCGTAAAACTTCAAAAAGGCGAACAGATCAATGTCATGATTATGAACGATTCGGCCCCCAAAACAACTTTTCGGTTGAACCGAGGAAATTATGATGAGCCTACTGACACGGTTCGGCCAAATACCCCTAAGGCGATATATCCATTTTCGAAGACCTTACCAAAAAACCGAATGGGTCTGGCCCAATGGGTTACCGACAAGGAGAATCCGTTGACATCCCGGGTTTTTGTGAATCGTATTTGGGGAATGCTATTCGGGCGCGGCCTAGTGGAAACCGTCGAAGATTTCGGGGTGCAGGGAAGCCTCCCGACACATCCCGAATTATTGGATTGGCTAGCCGTTGATTTTATGGAACACGAGTGGGATATCAAATACCTGCTTAAAAAAATAATGCAATCGGCCACATATCAACAAAGTTCGGAAGCAACACCCGAACTAAAAAAAGCCGATCCAGAAAATAAATTATTGGCCAGGGCACCACGATTTAGAATGTCAGGGGAAATGATTCGCGATTACATATTGGCGACTAGCGGATTATTAAACCGTGAGCTCGGAGGACCCAGTGTTAAACCCTATCAACCGCCCGGGCTTTGGGAGGAGACGAATGCCGGTGGCAATCGTGGGGTGTTGACTACCTATGTTCCCGATGAGGGCGACAAATTATACCGTAGATCGCTGTACACTTTCTGGAAACGCACTTTGCCTCCCGCGAGTATGACCATATTCGATGCGCCAACCCGAGATTTTTGCGAAGTAAGGAGACAAAAGACCAATACACCGCTCCAAGCCTTGGCGCTTCAAAATGATGTGCAGGTTTTGGAGGCCGCCCGGGTATTGGCCCAAAATACGGTCGCCAAAAAAGAGGGCACTGCAGGAATGGTGAACGAAGTTTTTCAGTCGATTCTTGTTCGTCTGCCCAAGGCCGAAGAATTACGGCTTTTAGAAGCCTATTATAATAATGCATGGGGAGAATTCAATGCTCATAAAAACGATGCCAACGCACTAATCGCCCAAGGTAATTATGAAGCTTCGGATGCCGATCCCGTAAAGACCGCGGCCTTGATGCTTACCGCCCAGGTGATTTATAATACTGATGAAACAATTACAAAAGAATAGGATCATGGGGAACGAAAAACATCAAAAAGAAAATCCGTTGAAAGTTAACCGACGGCATTTCTTCTCCCAATTAAGCGTAGGCATCGGGTCATTGGCCCTAGGCTCTTTATTGATACCCGACCTTTTTAAAAATGACCAACTCGAATCTAACCTGCAAACCTTGGGAATTCCAAATTTTGCACCGAGTGCCAAACGGGTCATCTATTTGTTTCAAGCCGGTGCACCTTCACAGCTAGAGACGTTTGACCATAAACCTACCTTGCGCAAGCGTATGGGAGAGGATTTGCCCGAATCGATTCGTAACGGACAAAGGCTAACAGGAATGACATCAGGTCAAAAGACGTTCCCGCTAATGCCGCCGGCAATCGGTTTTCAACAACATGGTAAGAGTGGTGCCTGGGTCAGTGATTTTTTTCCACATATCGCCAAAATTGCTGATGACATTTGCATTGTAAAAAGTATGCATACCGAAGCCATCAACCACGATCCCGCCATCACTTTTTTTCAGACTGGAAGCCAAATTTCAGGTAGGCCCAGTATGGGTTCATGGTTGAGTTACGGCTTGGGTAGCGAAAACAAGAACCTACCTTCCTTTGTCGTGCTCACGTCAAGGGGAAAAGGCAATAGTCAAGGACTTTATTCTAAATTATGGTCAAGTGGCTTTTTAGATTCAAAACATCAGGGGGTATTATTGCGATCGGGCAAAGATCCCGTGCTCTACTTGAACGATCCCGATGGTATTTCCCGTTCCGATAAACGACATTTATTAGATCAGGTGGCTTCACTTAATAAATTGCACCATATAGAAACGGGGGATGACGAGATAGAATCCCGTATCGCACAATATGAAATGGCCTATAGAATGCAAATGTCGGTGCCCGATGTAATGGATATTTCGAAAGAACCGCCATCGATCATCAAATTATATGGGGAGGATTGCCAAGTGCCGGGAACTTTTGCCGCCAATGCGCTTCAGGCCAGAAGGCTTGCTGAAAACGGAGTCCGGTTTATTCAACTATATCATCAAGGTTGGGACCAGCACGGGAATTTACCAAACGAAATGGCCGGCCAGGCAAAAGATGTCGACCAGGCCTCGGCGGCTTTGATCATCGATTTGAAACAAAGGGGCATGCTCGAAGATACCCTGGTCATTTGGGGCGGGGAATTTGGACGCACCAACTATTGTCAAGGTAATTTCGACCCCAAAAATTATGGTCGGGACCATCACCCCAGGGCCTTTAGTATTTGGATGGCCGGAGGAGGTATTAAACCAGGATTATCCTATGGTCAGACCGATGAATTTGGGTATAATATTGTGGAGGATCCGGTACATATCAATGATTTTCATGCCACTTTGATGTACGCTATGGGCTTAGACCATGAGCAAATGACCTATAAATACCAGGGTAGACGTTTTCGATTGACCGATGTCGCAGGGAATGTCATAAAAGACCTCTTACTATAATCTATGCGAAATACGGTAAAAAATCATTGGGTCGATTATACCGTTTTTGGCCTTTCCGCGTTTCTTATTTTTTGTTTGTTATTTGAACGCTATATCGAACTGCCGCCACTGGTGGCTTGGATTGGCCGTTGGCACCCCCTTGTGCTGCACTTTCCCATCGTACTTCTACTAATTTGTATTTTTCTGGGACTGACAGGAAAGAACATTCCCGCAAAACTACTCGCGCTGGCCGTTTTGGCAAGCTTGATAACGGCAATTTCGGGTTTCTTCCTTGGTAAGGAAACAGAAACCAAGGGGGACTTGCTATTTTGGCATCAGTACCTTGGAGCTGCCGTCGCCATAGTATCGGCTATTTGGTATGGGATAAATGAAAGTTCATTTGGGAAGACCTTTTATAGCAAGGGCCTTCAGGTGGTATTGCTCGGATTGATCCTTGTTACGGGCCATTTTGGGGGCATGGTGACTCATGGGGAAGACTTCTTGGCCCTACCTCTTGATAAATCCCGGGAGAGGATACCCGACAACCCTTTAATTTATCAAGATGTCGTCGCTCGAATTTTAGATGCCAATTGCGTCTCTTGCCACAATCCCAATAAGCGCAAAGGCAAATTGCTTATGACCAGTTTTCAGGACCTGCTTAAGGGAGGGAAGAGTGGTCATACCATACAGCCAGGAAACCCTGTAAAAAGTGAGCTTATGCGGAGGTTGCTCTTGGCAGAGGATGATGAAGACCACATGCCTCCTGACGGGAAAAAGCCATTGAAACCGGCTGAAATACAAATTTTGGATCGATGGATCTCTTTAGGCGCTACCGATACGTTACGTCTTGAAAATTTAAAGGAATCCGAACCCTTAGTGGGTTTGATTAAGAAATTAATGGAACCTGACCGCATCGAAAAATGGTCAAAATTACCTGAGATAGCAGACAGTACCCTTCAGCATCTATCTTCGGATTATTTGACCATTACACGAATTGCCAATAATTCAAACGCTTTAAGCGTCTCGGCATTTGCCCCACCCGTATATCAGGCGAAATCCATATTAGATCTTAAAAGAATTGCCAATAATATTGTGGAATTCGATTTGAGCGGCATGCCCATCGGTCAAAAGGAAATGGCTTTGGTAGCAAGCTGTAAAAACCTCGAAAAGCTTGAAATTGACCGTACGCCCATCAGCGATGCTGATATGATAGCGTTACAAGACCTTTCGCAACTTAGATCCTTAAAAGCCTTTCAGACCAATATTAGTGATATTAGTTTCCCCGTATTTGAAAATTTGAAAAACCTCAAACATCTCTATCTCTGGGAAACGAAGCTCTCTCAATATGCCCTTGAAAAACTGAAGTTTCTCAGGTCCGATCTGCAGGTCGATTATGGCATGAATGAGGAGGAGGTAAAATCATTCTTTGTTATTCCGGATTCCTTGGAGCGTCAGTAAGATTTTAAAAATACCTTCAAATGGGGCGACTACCATTTAAAAAGTCAGGGCCTCGGGTCCCAATTATTTTTGCTTTCCCGGCCTATTTCCCAGCTATCAAGATCATCAAAAGTAACTTTGGCCCTATTCGTCAAGGCTTCTTTCGCTATAGACCAGAAACTTCATCCTTCTTTTTTTTTCTAAAGATCAGATCTTGTTCCTCCATGGCCATAACCACGAGTTTTACATAGTCATCTATGGTTTTATTCATATCCTCGGGATCTAAGATATCAATATTGCCCCTCCAGATCAAAGATCTATCCTTGCCTTCACAAAGACAGTACAGGGAGGTTTCGGCGTGGTACACCGTATATTTTTCATAGTAATCGGAGTCGTAATAGACGTCCTGATGCTGGCGGTAATCTTCCTTGAAACCTCCGTGATAATTGTATAGGTCTGCCGCGGTTTTACGAAATGATTCCCGGGACTCCGTACCGATTATTTTGGTTATCAAAATGGCGTCAAAATCTTTTTCCAGTAATTGGGATTCGACTTTGTCAAGCTCTTTTTCAGTACGTGCCGAACGGGTAAAATCAACATCAAAGAGATCAATGCTTCGCATCGCCTCAATGCCTCGGTCATCAAATTCTTTTTTCAACTTGGTTTCAAATTCTACCCGAGCATCCTCCTTATGGGTCATTCCTACCAACAAAACTTTATTCGCATTGAAAATAACGATATCCGGATTTTTCCAATTGTCGACCAATTCGGCCGAATTACAGCCTAGTGCCGTTAATATCACAATAAGGAATAGTTTTTTCATCGGGTCGTAATTTAGTTCAGCAATCTTTTCTGTTTTTGCTTTTTCATCACTTTTGATAACAATTTAAATAGTCGGGTCTTTATTCTTTGATAATCGACCATGTATTGCTGTAATTCAGTGGCCAGTTCCCAATGGGTCTTGGTATATGCCTTTTCTTTTTCCAATTCATCGATATTGTTCACCATGATTTCCAAAAGATTTTCATGGGCCTGTACTTTTTTCATAAGGCTGACTACCTTTTCTTCTTCATATAAAATAGTATCTACGATTTTCTTGCTTTCGTCAAAGATAGGGCTGTCAATTAGTTCTAGTGTATAAGATTTTACCAGATCGTTCAGGAATAATTGTTCATCCCTGGTAAATTTAAGTTCTGACATCCACCGTTTACTGGTGTCATGCATTTCCTCTGCATTTAACCATTCGGTATATCTGTGGTTCTTTTTCGTTGCTTCCATTGTTCTAATTTTTTTAAGGCGCATATAGAGAAAACATCCATACGAATTTAATTACCTTGAAGGCGGTTTGAAATGATTAATATCATAATTTCACGCAGTGGCCCGAGAGCATTTAAAGAAAGATTCGAGGCAAGGAAGTTAATCGTCCGTTTTCGGTTTCCGTCTTTTTCTTAGGATACCCCCGGCATAGTTGAAAATCTCTGATTTTAGGTTTTGAAAGTCTTCCATACACCCTACCACTTCTGCTTTAAGAACATTATGCTTTTGATAAAAACTTAGGTCACATGCCTCGTCCCTACATTCCAACATGCCGCCAAGATTTTTCTCGTGTTTGGAAATCTGCTGGATTACTTGGGATTTCCGACTTTTTGCCTTTTTCAATCGGTCGAGATAGTCCTGAAGACGCTCGAACAAATTGGGGGTATTGGGTTCAAAAACATAGGAATTCAACAAGTTATCAATAAAACTAATCTCATCTTGCATAAAACGCAAGGTCGATTTCCAATGTCGGGTATCCCAATGCAATTCCTCGACTTTTCTTGACTGCTCTTTTTGTGAATTTGTATTTTTGGTCTCCATTGACATTTTGATTATTATAAAACTACGCTTTCATTCAAATAATTGAAATGATTTTGGTCATCTTTCTATACCAATACTTCCACTATCTCGTTGAGTTTGGGAATGCTTACGTGCCAGCCGAAAACGTCTGCAAGTTTAACGCGAAACGCATCCAATGCAGTAGGTTCGCCATGCACAAGAAATATGGTCTCAGGAATACTTTTTATGTTTTCAGCCCAATGGATCAGTTCGTGTTGATCCGCATGCGCAGATAGGCTTTCCAAATGCGCTATGTGCGCTTTGACCGGGATAAACTTTCCGAATAGTTTTATTTCATGAGCTCCTTCGAGCAGTTGCCTTCCTCTTGTGCCTTCGGCTTGGTAACCGACCAATAACACATTGGTCGCAGGGATATCAATTAACTGTTTCAAGTAGGTGAGTACCCTGCCTCCAGAGACCATGCCGCTCCCAGCGATGACTATTTTCGACCTTGGGTCGTCGATTGTTTTCCAGGTATCGCTAAAAGAAGTTATTATTTTGAAATGATTGCACATAGCACGACATTCCTTCAGTGGCAGTTTGTGCCACTTCGGAAAATTTTCAAATACCGACAATACATTATTGCCCATAGGACTGTCAATGAAAATCGGAATATTGGGAATGCGGTTCTTTTTATAAAGGTCCCATAAAAGATACATCAGCGATTGGAGACGTTCAACCGCAAACGAAGGTATGATCAAATTGCCCTTTTCGGCCAACATTTTTTTTATGAGGTGTATCAATATTTCTTCCACGGGTTCCTGAGGATGCAATTTATTTCCATAGGTACTTTCCATAAATAAATAATCTGCCCATTTGGGCCGTTCCGGGGCTCCTAACAGCAGGTCATCGATGCGCCCGATATCCCCTGAAAAAACGAACATTTTTTCGAAAATTTCAAGTTCAATAAAGGTTGCGCCTAGGATATGGCCATTGTACCTGAATTTAAATTTTATATGTTCGCTAAGTGTGATCCACACGTCTTTTTCCTCGGAATGAAACAATTTCATAGTGCTTTCGGCCTCTTCAACGGTATAAAACGGCAAGGCGGGGTGATGCTTCGAAAAGCCTTCCTCATTTGCTCGTTTTGCCTCTTCTTCATGGATCTTGGCACTATCCCTGAGTATGATGGAAGTTATCGCCAAAGTGGGGGCGGTGCCGATAATTTTTCCGACAAAGCCTTCTTTGACCAGACGAGGCAAATACCCCGTGTGATCCAAATGCCCGTGCGTTAGCAATACGACATCAATTTTAGAACAGTCTATGGGCAATGGTTGCCAATTGAATTCCCGAAGTTCCTTTAGGCCCTGGAACATACCACAGTCTACCATAATATTTATCTCTGGTGTTTCGAGGTAATTTTTCGAGCCTGTTACGGTTCCTGCGGCCCCTAGAAAATGAATCCTGACTTTATTCATAGACGGAATGTTTTTTATTACACAATTGGCCAACTTCATCGAGTATTTTATTCTTTCTGATTTCTGCAATTCCCAGATGATCCAAAAAGAATTTATCCTTTACTAGCTGCCTGCAAAGAACGATATCCCTGGCTAATAAAAACGCCTTTTCTCGAAACGTCAGCAAATGGGATACCGTTATGGGATACAATCCCAAACGATCAATTCTATCTTTGAGGCCGTTGTCTTTTGGAAAATCCCAACTCAACAGATTTAGGCCGACACAATTGCCATAAATTATGGCATCTTCGGTAAAACGGGTGTTTGTAACAACCATGCCATGGTCCATTATTTTTGTTTTATCGGCACCCTTCTCCCATTGCTGTTTTACATCTTGATATCTTGAATGAATATATAAAGGCACCTTGACGTCGCAATTTCGACCTTCCTCGCTATGAAATTTGCATTCTATGATGCTTACATGGCCATTTTTTTCTGCAAAGACATCGATTTCGTGCTTGACACAAATTCCCTGCATTATTTTCCCAACTTCGGTATGATAGCCCGAATATTCCAATATGGCGGCAACGAATTTTTCGAAGGGAAATCCGGTGGGCCCAAGTTCGTAGATGGCCTTTTTAAGTTTGTACTTCGAGGCAGAGACCGATCTTTTCTTTCTTAAAAGGGCGAATGCACGATTATAGATTTCCTTTGTAGTAATACCTTGATAAAGTTCGTCACGAATGGTATTGGTGATTTGCTTGACCAAATTGTCGTCAGCTCCGCTGCGTATGAGGGAGCTGCGAAGTTTATCCATGGAGAATTTTACCTTTTCCCCGGAGGTTTTAACGATATCCAAATTTGATGCATCCATGGTGTCTATTTCAGTTGTCCCTTTTTGTTAAAATAGCTGTGGTGGGATCAGGCTACAATAAGGACCGTCGTACGAACTTTTTCATTGAGATACATCGTGCATGGTCAGTACCGGGATTTTTGAATGGTATCCCATTTCTTTTACCAAAGGTTTCGATAACATACTGCCAAAGAAGTTATGTTTTTTATTGATGAATGCAATCATATCGCTTTCCCTACTTTCAATAAAAGCGCTGATTCCGATGGGCACTTTGTGATCGGTAAGGTTATGATAACTATGGGAGGTATCTTTCAAAATTGCTTCTAACAGTTCCTTATTGACCTGTTGTTCATGGCTTAACTCAGACTCACGGACAATATGCAATACCCTGATGAACGCATCATGATATTTTGCGATTTCTATAAGGTAATTGAGTTCCTTGCGTTTAAAGGCAGTTTTATAATCAGTTGGAAAAACGATTTCCTTAGGTTTAACAAAACGGACAACTTCAGGAACTGCCAGGACGGCACATTCGGTTACTTTTTCCATAATATTCACGGTATTGGTGCCAAAAACTACACTAGCCGCACCAGTCTCGCCCTTAGTTCCCATGACTACGATATCGATATCATTTTTGGCAATGGTGTCCTTTATGGCATATAACAGGGAGTTGAACGTTGAAATGGTATGGAAGGTATGTTTGGGATTATCATTGTGAAGTTCAAGGATATCCATTAATTTTTCGAATCCCTCTTCCGAGGCCTTTTTTGCCGCTTCATAGGCCGGTTCTCCAGGTTCTGGAAACATCATCATCGTATCTATCGAATATCCGTTGACTTGATACGCATTCAAAAAGTAGAATTCGCAAATCTGATCTTGGTACAGATCTAGTGCATACCGAATTGCATTCAAGGCATTCTTTGAAAAATCAGTGGGTAGTAATACTCTTTTGTCCATAACGAAAGATTTAGCGATATGGGAGAAAGTTACTTCCTAGCCACCGCTTTTACTATGACAAATATCAGTCGTTGGTGGGAATGATCAGAAAGGGGATATCGAGATCAAAGGCCATTCTTTTAACGACGGGCTCTCTACTGACCTTTTTCAAAAAACTATGTTCATAATTCACCATTGTGAGTATGTCTATATCCAATTCATCCAAAAATGTTTGAATCGAATTGGCCTTGGTCTTAAAAAGGGGCATCCAATAAATTTTATATTCAAAAGGCAAGAGGTATTTCAGTAGTACGCTTTTGTTCTTTTCTTGTGTTTCATCCAATACTTCTTCTTCGTGTATATGCATTAGACTTATTTTGGCACGGTATTGCTTGGCTATGAAAAGTAAGGGCTGTAATAATTCGGCGTCATACGAATGATGATAGTCGGTAACAAAGGCAATTTCCTTGGGGGGCTTAAAATCAAGTTCCTTAGGAATTGTCAAAACAGGGCATTGTTTTATACTACTTATCGTATCTAGGGCATTGCTGCCTAAAAAAATGGCCTCCACCTCAGAGCAGCCACTATTGCCCATGACTACTAGATCAATTTGTCGTGCTTCGACTTCCTCGATTAATACGGGTATTAAAGCGCCATGGTGCGAGATCGACCTAAAGGTATGTTTGGTTTTGGGAAAATCTAATTTAATGCGGTGCATTATTTGTTGAAGGCCATCAATCGACTCCGCTTTTAGTTGATTGGCCCTATTTTTTTCTACTAAAGTTCCTCTTAATGGGGTGTACTCGTCATAGGCATTCAACAAATGAAAATTGCTGGCCTGCCCTTTTAACAATTTTACGGCATAAAAAAGGGCGCTATAGGCGTTGTTAGAAAAATCTGTGGGCATTAGAATATTTTCCATGGTTTTTATGCATTATTGATGTTGTATGATCATAAATGGAATCGTAACATGGAAGCCTACTTTCTTGATGACCGGTTCCAAAAATAATCGCTCTAAAAAAGTATGTTTGTTCTGTACCATCACCAAAAGACCCATTCGATTCTTCAGTTGAAAACCATTGATGGCGTCAATGACTTCTTGATTCGGTACATCGTGGAAAAAATGCGGGGCCTTATCGAGCATTCGTGCCAATTTTTTCTTATTCTTTTCTTGCTGTGGGCTAAGTTCATACCCAGTTAAAACGTGCAGGATTTCAATATGTGACAAATGGCTCTTTGCAATACTAATGAGTTCATTGAAGGCAATGGTCCTATAGTCAATTTCATAGTCGGTAGGAAAAAGTATCTCCTTGGGATTTTCGTATTCAAAATTTGCAGGAACAGCTATGACCGGACAAGTCGCCTTTTTAATGACATGAACGGTATTGGTGCCCATCAAAATTTCCTTTGCCCCGGTGGCTCCTTGAGTGCCCATGATAACAATATCCGCTTTTTCGTTCACTATGGTCTTTGAAATTTCATCTACCAAGGTATTGAAGGCTGTATGTAGCACGAAAGTATGCTTCGGGTTTTTGAACTGTTTGGCGATTTTTGCCTTTAGTTTTTCCAATTTTGCCATACTGTCTTCCTGATAAACATCACCAAGCCCTATTTGGCCTGGACTGTGGAGCACATATTCGGCCATATAGATGGAAGGGGTGTAGGTATGTAGTAGATAAAAGGTAGAAGTTTCATTCTTGTATAGTTCAAGTGCATACTGTATCGCATGGTAGGCATTTTCCGAGAAATCGGTTGGCAAGATTATTCTTTTCATCACAAAAAATAGTTCGTTTTTGGATAGGTCTTTTTTAAAGGGGTCGTGTTAACTTGAATAGTATCATCTAGCCACATTTTGTAATACGAAAAACGGAATCTTTACATGCAATCCGATCTTGTCAATTGTGGATTGGTATAGCATATCCTCCATATAGGAATGCCTTGAATTTACGATTACGAGCATATCGATTTTCTTATGAAGGATATACTTGGCAATGGCAATGGTCTTATCTTTCTCTTCCGAAGTCTCAAAACGTAATTTTTGTTTTTGCAGGCATTCCTCCAAAAAATATTTGTTGTCTTCCTGACGATGTGAGAGATGCCCTATGGGGTCTATATACATCAAATGGATATTCGACCGAAAAGAACCGGTCATATCACTTAACAATTTTAGTTCCCGACGTTTATATGGCACCATATAATTCGTAGGGAAGAGTATCTCGCGCGGGGCATGATATTCATAATTCTCTGGAATTTCTAAAACGGGACAGTGCACATATTTCAGGATCTGTAAGGTATTGCTGCCAAAGGTGATTTTTCGGTCATTGGTGCTTCCTCGGGTACCCATGACCACCAAATCGATATCTTTTTCATTGACCAAGTCGTTTACTTCATCTATAAGTACGCCAAAGGCTGAAATAAGTTCAAAGCTATGTTGCGGATTTGGGGAATAGGACAATATTTCCGAATGCAACTTTGTAAAGCGTTCCTCTGATTTTTTAAAGGTGGCTTCCTTTAATTCGTCACGCATATTTCGTTGCATAGAGGCATCCTGCTGATACACTTCATCGGCATAGGCATGAAGAATGGTAAATTCACATTGCTCATACTTAAATACCTGACATGCATATTGTATTGCATTAAAGGCATTCTGGGAAAAATCGGTGGGTACCAAAACCTTTCTCATGATCTTAATTATTTTGGAATAGCTCAAAAATACTGGCAATGCCCGTATAAAACCATGACATTCGTCAGTTGCAGTATTCGACCTTTTTTTAATTTTGTAGGGTAATTTATATACAGATGAAAAGTAGTTTCAATAAGATCGTATCGTCAAAAGGGCTTGTTCTTGTTGATTTTTCGGCAGAATGGTGTGGCCCCTGTAAAACTTTGGGCCCTATTTTGAAACAGGTGAAGGACGAATTGAAAGATAGTTTGAAAATCGTAAAGATCGATGTTGACAAGAATCCTTCCTTATCCGAAAAATATCAAGTTCGGGGGGTGCCAACGATGGTTCTTTTCAAGGAGGGCAAACAAATTTGGAGGCAATCGGGCGTTTTGCAAAAGAACGATATAATCAAGGTTGTGCAATCATATCTCTAGGTGTTCAAAATTGAAGTTTGAGCCTGCCCTTTAATTTTTAACTATTTCACTCGTGAAGTACTAGAAAAGGAACCTTGGTATGGTAGCTTATTTGCTCTACGGTTGGCCGAAACAAAATGCGTTGAAAAAAATTGAGGTTCTTTGCCACCATGGCAATCATATCGATATCCCTGCTCTCTGTAAAGCATTGGACCGCCGAATCTAGATCCCTACCCGAAAGGGAATGAAAACTGTGTGCTATGTCTACCAAATAATCGTTTAAGAATTCTTTATTTTTTATTTGTTCCTCATTTAATTCCCCTTCTTGTTTGGCGAGATGTAAAACACGCACGGTAGCATTGTGCAGTACCGCCATGCTAATCAGGGTATTCAATACGCGAAGATCATAATTTATATGATAATCGGTTGGAAAAGCTATTTCCTTGAGATTCGAATAAACCGCTTCTCCGGGTACCGCCAAAAGCGGACATTTTATTTTAGTAATCGCATCGCCTGTATTGCTACCGATCGTTGCCTTTTTAAGGCCACTAGCACCTTTTGTGCCCATAATAATTAAGTCAATTTTTTTTTCAGTCGATTCCCTTTTTATAGTATCCAAAAAATAGTCGTGTACCGCGATAGTTTCATAAGTGTGTTTCGTATTGAACGGGAGTTTTTCGATTTGCCCTATCAATTTTTGTAGGTTTTTACTACTGTCTTTTAATAGTGATTCCCTGTAATTTTCAGATGCTTCCCTGACGGCGGTACCCGCACCCGAATACGGAGGAATGGGATTTACGTGTAATAAGAAAAAAGTGCATCTTGTTTTTTTAAACAATTCAAGGCCATATTTTAAGGCGTTCCAGGCATTGTCGGAAAAGTCTGTGGGTATGAGTATGCGTTGCATGTTGGTCGTAATTTTGGATAATGCCCAAAATTAAAGTACCCGGCCGCAATATAAAATGATGATTGTCATATTCGAAAATTGAAGGTATCGGTAACCGCTACTAATAGATATGCCCTAGTTTGTCGATATCCAGTATTTTGATGTTCCTGTCCTTGATGTCGATAAGCCCTTCTTTCCTGAAGGCAGAAAGGGTGCGAATCAAAGTTTCAGTGGCCATTCCGGCAACATTGGCCAAATCGCTGCGCAAAACATGCAGGTTGCCTTCGGGATCTTTTTGAAGTGCTTGGGCAAATTTTAGCAAAGTACTCGCCGTTTTCCTTCGAACGGTACCATAGGCCATTTGTAATAATTGTTCCTTTGCCTCTGACAGGTTTTCGGTAAGTACTTGCATCAATTCCATACTCAGCTCGTGGTTGTCTTCGAGCAGCTGATTTAGTTTCTCCTTTTGAATGCCTACTAATTTGGTAACTTCAATGGCCGAAGCAGATTCGCTATAAGGAAGTTGTTGTGCGAACGAAGAAAAACCAAAAAAGTCATCTGGCTTGTATATTCCGGTAATCAGTTCTTTGCCGGTTTCATCTAATTTATGTGTCTTCACAAGGCCAGACAGGACAAGATATACGCTATTGGCATTCATGCCCTCCTGATAGATGTTCTCACCCACTTCGTAGCTATATTCCTTGCCATTTTCATCAATGAAATTTTTCATTTCATCAATGGTACGCATGCCGTTAAGCCCTTTATTCGCGTTGAAAGCGATCTGGGCCTCTTTTAAAATGGCAATTTTAGCCAAACGGCTTTCTATGGCACCAATCAATTCATTTTCATCAAAAGGTTTGGTCAAGTAATCGTCAGCACCCAGTTCCATACCCTTTCGTATATCTTTATGCTCGCTCTTTGCCGAAAGAAAAATAAAAGGGATATGTTGTGTTTCTGAATTATGGGAAAGCGCTTCCAAAACAGCATAACCGTCTAATTCGGGCATCATGATATCGCAGAGAATGATATCAGGTTGATGCAATTTGGCAGCTTCTATTCCTTTTTCACCATTGGAGGAGGTAATTACCTTATAATTTGAAAGCTCTAAGAGTTCCTGCGTATTTTCCCTTAAAATGGAATCGTCCTCTATCAGCAATACTGTGTGCATTTTCCTTTTTTTAAGTTCCTAGTAATACAACTATTTTCTCACGACCGGAAAGTTTAAATTAGTGACAATGATTTCAAAAAAGTGCATTGCTTAAAGGTACATTTTATAAATTTCGAAAGCCATTGGGGTCACCGGAAATTATAGTAAATTAACAATTTTATTGCCTCAAGTTTACATTTTAAGAGACACTTAACATAACTAAGCCTTGTTACGACCTAATTTGGTCGGCATAGGATGTATATGATAAGGGTCATTTTTCAATTCCGGGCCAACCGATAATTTTGAAAATCCAAACCCTAATTTAACGTATGTCGATCCGAAACCTTTAAAGTAAGAGCAAGATTTGAAAATGGAATATATAGATTATTACAAAATACTTGGCGTCCCAAAGAATGCCACTGAGACGGATATCAAAAAGGCCTATCGAAAAATGGCCCGCAAATATCACCCCGATATAAATCCCAACAACGCTGGAGCGGAACAAAAGTTCAAGGAGGTCAATGAGGCCAACGAAGTATTGTCTGATCCTGAGAAGCGTAAAAAATATGACCAATATGGCAAGGACTGGCAACATGCCGAGGAATTTGAAAAGGCGCGCAGCCAGCAAAGTTCGCGGCGATCTCCTAATCAACAATATGCCGGGGATTTTGGAGGCCAGGATTTTTCCGATTTCTTCGAAACCATGTTCGGTGGGGCTAATAGTGGATTTTCTGGAGGTAGACAGGTGAAATTCAGGGGCCAGGATTTTAATGCGGAACTGAAGCTGCAACTGCGCGATGTGTATGCTTCCCATAAGCAGACACTTACCGTGAATGGCAAGAACATACGGATCACAATACCGGCTGGTATTGAAAATGGGCAGACCATAAAAATAAGCGGACATGGTGGGCCAGGTCGCAACGGAGGCCCTAATGGCGATCTTTTTATAAGCTTTTCGATCGAGAACACCACGCCTTTTAAGAGAGACGGCAGCAATCTTTACAAAAATGTAGATCTTGACCTCTATACGGCAGTATTGGGTGGGGACTTAATGGTAGATACCTTCGATGGGAAGGCCAAATTAAATATTAAGCCTGAAACTCAGAATGGCACTACGGTTAAATTAAAAGGAAAAGGTTTTCCGGTATACAAGAAGGAAGGCCAGTTTGGGGATCTTTTTATTACGTATACCGTCAAAACACCTACCAATTTATCCCAAAGGGAGAAAGAACTTTTTAAGGAACTTTCCGCTATCAAAAAATAATGGAATTATGAAACGTAATGATTTTATAGCCGTA
>JALHST010000044.1 GCA_022865355.1 Maribacter sp.
GACTATTCCGATTATCCGGAAGAACTCGTTAAGGTGGTCAATCCCATCATCGAGGACGACATTGATTTCGTCATCGGTGCACGGGTCAAGGAACTAAGGGAAGAGGGCAGTATGACTCCCCAACAGGTTTTTGGTAATTGGCTTGCTACCCGATTGATGAAATTGTTTTTTGGGGCAACCTTCACCGACCTGGGACCATTTAGGGCTATAAAGTATAGTAAGTTGGTAGGCTTGCAAATGGAAGATAAAACGTATGGTTGGACCGTGGAGATGCAGTTAAAGGTCCTAAAGCAACAATTGACATATACCGAAGTACCAGTGCGTTACAAAAAAAGAATTGGTATTTCAAAAGTGTCAGGAACGATAAAAGGTAGTATATTTGCAGGCGTAAAAATTTTAGGTTGGATATTTAAATATAGCATACAATAAAAATGGGACTAACAATTACTTATATTATCATCACTATCTATAGTCTTGCACTGGTTCTGATCTTTTTATACAGCCTTGCACAATTAAATCTTTTGGTCAATTATTTGGGATACAAGCGACGCAACCAAACGGCCCCTAAATTTAACCTTTTAGATCCCAAGGAAATCCCGTATGTCACCATTCAACTTCCGGTGTATAATGAGGAATATGTAATGGATAGGTTGCTAGAGAATATCTCGAAGATTGCCTATCCTAAAAGCAAATTGGAAATTCAGGTACTTGATGATTCTACCGATGATTCGGTACATATCACTGCGAAACATATCGAAACCCTTCGGGAAGCCGGTTTAGACATCACCCACATTCGCCGGGAAAACCGACAAGGGTATAAGGCAGGCGCATTGAAAGAAGGTCTTGAAATCGCTAAAGGGGATTTTATCGCCATCTTTGACGCCGATTTCCTTCCGGATAGTGACTGGTTGAAAAAGACCGTCATTTATTTCAAGGATCCCGAAATCGGGGTGGTACAGACCCGTTGGGGCCACATAAACCGTGATTATTCAACTTTAACACGTATTCAGGCCTTTGCCTTGGATGCCCATTTTACCTTGGAACAGGTAGGTAGGAATGCCAGGGGCCATTTTATTAATTTTAATGGTACCGCCGGTATTTGGCGCAAGGAATGTATTCTCGATGCCGGTAACTGGGAAGGCGATACCTTGACCGAAGATCTTGATCTTAGCTATCGGGCACAATTAAAAAATTGGAAATTCAAGTATCTCGAAGACGTTGAAACCCCAGCCGAACTTCCGGTGGTTATCAGTGCGGCTCGTTCCCAGCAATTCAGATGGAACAAGGGTGGGGCCGAAAACTTTCGAAAAAGTGTATGGAGTGTGATCACTGCCAAGAACATTTCCTTCAAGACAAAATTTCATGGGGTCATGCACTTATTGAACAGCTCCATGTTCTTATGTGTCTTTATCGTGGCCTTTTTAAGCATCCCCATGCTGTATATCAAGAACGCCTACGACAATTTGGAATGGCTTTTTCAGGCGACCAATTTCTTTATACTCAGTACTATTATCCTGTTCATTTGCTATTGGTTTACCTATAAAAGTATTCAAGGAAGCAGTTTTGACAATTTTGTAGATTATATAAAACTCTTCTTTACTTTTTTCTCGGTGGCACTTGGATTTTCATTGCACAACTCGATTGCCGTTTTGGAAGGCCACATGGGCAAGCGCAGCGAATTTGTGCGCACCCCGAAATTCAACCTGAACAGTTTGACCGATAGTTGGAAGACCAATAAATACCTTTCGACCAAACTATCACCGAATATGATTTTCGAGGCCGTATTAATGATCTACTTCCTTTTTGGCATGTACTTGGCCATACCTTTAAATGATTTTGGGCTCTTTCCTTTTCATTTGATGCTATTCCTGGGCTTTGGTTTTGTGTTCTTTAAATCGTTGACCGCACGGGCTTGATGTGATTCTGAGTTCAAATATCAGACAAGGTCATCGGCCTATTTGTACTTTTTTGCATTTGCAAGTATTTTGATTTTGGGTTTCCAATCCATTTAATTTGCTTACTTTTTCGATTCCATTTGAGAAACCGGAATTTCGATGCCCAACCAACTGGCCACATACCTAAAACTCCATAAAATTCCGCTGCTCTTGGCACTGGCGAGTTTGGTCTTCTACTACACCTTTGCCTACCATTTGGAGCGCACCGATTTTATAAAACTGATTTCCCTTTTTGCCGCCCTTTTCTTCCTTTGCTATAAACTCATCCAATTTGAAAAGTGGAATTTTAAATTTCTTCTGGTGGTCGGCATACTTTTTCGGCTTGTCTTCCTGCTTGTTGAGCCCAACCTCTCGCAGGATTTTTACCGATTTATCTGGGACGGGGAATTGATGCTAGCCGGTATGAATCCATATGTATACCTGCCAGATGATTTGATGCTCAATAATGTTTTGCCGATTGCCAATGCCAAGGAACTTTATCAGGGCATGGGTGATTTGAGTGCGCAACATTTTAGCAATTACCCTCCCCTGAGCCAATATATCTTCGCCCTGGCCGCATTCTTGGGAGGAAAGAGCATTCTTGGCAAGGTCTTGGTCATGAGGGTTTTGCTGATTTTAGCCGATATTGGCATCGTGTATTTTGGCCGGAAATTGCTCAAATTTTTAAACCGTTCCCCCCATCTTATTTTTTGGTATTTCCTAAATCCGTTGATCATCATCGAACTGACCGGAAACCTGCATTTCGAGGCCATCATGTTGTTCTTCCTTGTTTGGGCACTGCAGTTATTTTCGATAAATAAATGGCTGCCTGCCGCAGTAATTTATGGCCTATCGGTATCCACGAAACTTGTTCCCATGCTCTTCCTTCCTTTGTTCATCGGTTATTTGGGACTAAAGAAAAGTGTTTACTTTTACCTGATCATGGGCGCTACCTGTATTCTATTGCTGCTTCCGTTATATACCCCTGATTTCTTTGCCAATTATACCAGCACCGTTGGACTCTGGTTTTCGAATTTCGAATTCAATGCTGGGCCCTATAACTTGATAAAGCAACTCGCGTTGAGCAATGGGGCGAAACCCTGGGAACTGATTAAGAGCTATGGCGCGATTACCCCCTATATCATCCTAGTGATTACCTTACTATTTAGCCTTTTTGGCAGAAATCAAAAATTGCAAAACCTGATCACGAATATACTATTGGTGCTCACGCTCTACTATTTTTTGTCATCGACCGTACATCCCTGGTATATCGTATTCTTGGTTTTACTCTCAATTTTTACCGAATATAGGTATGCCCTGCTTTGGTCGAGTGTGGTTATCCTCAGTTACTTCGCCTATTCCCAAGCCGATTTTGTCGAGCATATGGGATTACTTGCTATTGAATATATCTGTGTTATCGGTTTTTTTAGTTACGAATTATTCAGATCAAGAGGACAAAAATTGTTATTTCGAAAAAATTAGGGTTGAGGCGAGGCTAATCCGGTTAAATTTGTACTTTTGGCCAGTAATGAGAAACGAACTACACATTCTAACTACCAATAGGGCCATTGTCCCTTGCCGTTCCTTTACACCGATTCGTCGTCGCCCGTAAGGGTGCCTTTCTATTATGGAAATAGGTGAGTCCATTTCCGCTCTCAGCAAATTATATATCAATTTTTAACCTTAAAGCAACAATCAATGAATATTGTTATTGCTAGCGAATCGCATTTTAAATATGCTCAGATTATTTGCGATACCATCGAAGAATCGGCTAAAGTTCGTGGTACGGGAATTGCCAAGCGTACCCCAGAGTATATCCATAAGAAATTACAGAATGGCAATGCAGTAATTGCCTTGGACGGGGATACTTTCGCAGGATTTTGTTACATTGAAGTTTGGGGGCATGATAAATATGTGGCTAATTCAGGACTTATTGTACATCCTGATTATCGCGAAAGAGGATTGGCAAAAGAAATCAAGAAGGCTATTTTTGAGCTGTCAAGAAAAAAATTTCCCCATGCGAAGATATTTGGGATAACCACCGGGCTTGCCGTGATGAAGATCAATTACGAACTCGGTTATAAACCGGTAACCTTTTCCGAACTCACCGATGACCCCGAGTTCTGGAAAGGATGCCAGACATGTAAGAATTTTGATATTTTGACACGCACCGAACGCAAAATGTGCCTTTGTACCGGCATGCTCTATGATCCCGCCAACGAAAAGAAAAAAGTGTCGGCCGAAAAGGAAAAATTGAATACTAAGGCATTCAGAAGGTTAAAAAGCATAAAAGAAACACTATTTCTTAAAAAGAAGGACAAATGAAGAAATTAGTACTGGCCTACAGCGGGGGTTTGGATACTTCCTACTGCGCCAAATACCTCTCCAAGGAAAAAGGATTCGAAGTGCATGCAGTGAGCGTCAATACGGGTGGATTTTCGGTCAAGGAAATCGCAAAAATCAAAGAGAAGGCCCTGCAACTGGGAGCAACCACCTATACTTCCATCGATGCCATACAGACTTTTTATGACAAAGTCGTGAAATATCTCATTTTTGGAAATGTATTGAAAAATAACACCTATCCGCTTTCGGTAAGCGCCGAGCGCATCGTACAGGCCATTGAAATCGTGAACCATGCCAAAAAGGTAGGGGCAGGTTATATCGCGCACGGGAGTACCGGTGCCGGGAATGATCAGGTACGGTTCGATATGATCTTTCAGATCCTCGCCCCGGAAATTGAAATCATCACCCCAATCCGTGATATGCAATTGGCACGGGAAGTCGAAATATCCTATTTAAAGGAAAACGGGGTGGAGTATCCTTGGGAAAAGGCCAAATACTCAATCAACAAAGGCTTGTGGGGTACCTCGGTCGGCGGAGCGGAGACTTTAACCTCCCAGAAACCCTTGCCCGATGCCGCTTACCCGAGCCAGCTACAAGAGCAGGTTTCCAAGGATATCACTTTGACCTTTGAAAAAGGCGAGCTGGTGGCCCTAGATGGTAAAAAAGATACCCCCATAAACAACATTATCATATTAGATGCCCTCGCATCAAAATACGCCATCGGACGTGACATTCATGTGGGTGATACCATCATAGGCATCAAAGGTCGCGTAGGTTTTGAAGCCGCTGCTCCCCTGATCATTATAAAGGCCCATCATTTATTGGAAAAACATACCTTGAGCAAATGGCAACAATTTCAAAAAGAGCAATTGGGCAACTTTTATGGCATGCTATTGCACGAAGGCAATTATTTGGATGAAGTGATGCGCAATATCGAGGCCTTTCTTTCCGATACACAGAAAAAAGTATCGGGAGAAGTGTTTATTTCGCTGCATCCGTACCGCTATATGCTAAATGGTATCTCCTCAAAGCACGATTTGATGAATGCCTCCTTTGGTAGTTACGGGGAAATGAACAAGGGCTGGACGGCGGAGGATGCCAAAGGCTTTATTAAGATTCTTTCCAATTCGGGAAAAATCTATAACCATGTAAACCAACACCATGATTAAAGCGGGAATTATAGGAGGTTCGGGCTATACGGGGGGGGAATTGATCCGAATTTTATTGAACCACCCCCAAGTGGAAATTGATTTTGTATTTAGCACTACCCGCGCTGGGAAGGAAGTAGCTACTGCGCATCCCGACCTTTTGGGAATAACCGAAATGACCTTTACCAACGTCGTGAATTTAAATGTCGACGTAGTTTTTTTATGTCTTGGACATGGCAATTCAATGGCCTTCCTAAAAGAAAATTCGTTTTCGGACAGCACCCGGATCATCGACCTAAGCAATGATTTTAGACTGCAAATGAGTAATGTTATCGAGGGCAAGAAATTTGTTTATGGCCTGCCCGAACTCTATAAATCCCAAATACAAAAGGCGAAGTACATCGCGAATCCCGGCTGTTTTGCTACCGCAATCCAATTGGCTTTGTTGCCAATGGCCAAAGCCGGACTTTTGAAAAATGACATTCATGTAAATGCCGTTACCGGTAGTACGGGCGCCGGTGTGGGTCAATCGGAAACTTCGCATTTTAGCTGGCGAAACAACAATGCCAGTTGGTACAAACCTTTTACCCACCAGCATTTGGGGGAAATCAATGAAAGTCTACATGCCTTGCAAAGTGATGTCGGAGCCTTATTTTTTATTCCGAACCGCGGAAATTTCACTAGGGGAATATTAGCGACGGCCTACACCCAATTCAAGGGTAGTCTTGCCGATGCCCATAGTTTGTACAAAAATTTCTATTCTGATGCCGTTTTTACACATATTTCGGAAGATCCCATCAATCTCAAACAAGTTGTGAACACCAATCAGTGCCATATTCATTTACACAAACATGGCGATACCCTTTTGATTACCTCTGTCATTGACAATTTATTAAAAGGGGCATCGGGCCAGGCCGTTCAAAATATGAATTTGATGTTCGGGTTCAAGGAAAGTGAAGGATTACATTTGAAAGCCGGTGTTTTTTAACATGGGGTTCGCCCAGTTGCCGTTAATGAAGATCAAGGGACATCGAAATATAAGTGACCGAAAGTTTCAAAATATCGCGACATATCGCATTTATTCTTTATAAAACAAATAACGTACTATCGATTAATAAAAAACGTAAGCATGAAAATAGCCATTATAGGAACCGGAAATTTGGGATTGTCGATCGCCAAGGGAATCCTGCATACTAACGGTGCCACAAGTATGTATTTGACCAAAAGGAATACCTCAGGAATAAAAGAGCTTGAAAAATATGGCAATGTTAAGGTAACCGTCGATAACAGAGAAGCCGTACAAAATTCGGATATCCTTATTTTTGCAGTTCAGCCGGGCCATTTTGAAAAAATATTGGGAGATATCAAAGATCTTTTGACCGAAAAGCATGTGGTCATTTCTACTATTACTGGATTCAGTATCGCGAAAATCGAATCGATTTTAGGAAATGACAAATACATTATACGAAGTATGCCCAATACGGCCATTTCGGTCGGCAAATCAATGACCTGTATTTGCAGTAACGAACCCGGCAAAAAACGCATAGAGCTTGCCAAGGCGATTTTCAACCGCATGGGGCATTCGATGGAAATTCCGGAAAGTCAGATGCAGGCGGCAACCGTAATCTGCGCTAGCGGTATAGCGTTTTGGATGCGATTGATACGGGCGACCACCCAGGGTGCCATTCAGCTTGGTTTCGATGCAAAGGAGGCACAGGAATTGGCCATGTACACCTGCAATGGCGCAGCACGATTGCTAATCGAATCGGGTAACCATCCCGAAGAGGAAATCGATAGGGTTACCACCCCCATGGGGTGCACCATCGAGGGCCTAAACGAAATGGAGCATCAAGGGCTGAGCTCTTCGCTTATTCGAGGAATCGTAGCTTCTTTTGAAAAAATCAATCAAATAAAAAAAGGGTAGCAATGGAATTATTCGACGTATATCCACTTTATGAAGTTACCCCGGTCTCGGCAAAAGGCAGTGTGGTCACTGATAACAAAGGTGAGGAATACCTTGATTTTTATGGGGGCCATGCCGTAATTTCGATAGGACATAGCCATCCGCATTATATAAAGCGCCTAAAGGAACAATTGGATAAAATAGGCTTCTACAGCAATGCCGTTCAAAACCCCTTACAGGTGCAACTGGCCCATAAACTAGGGAAACTTTCGGGTTGCCGGGATTATAATCTTTTTATGTGCAATTCAGGTGCCGAAGCCAATGAAAATGCCTTGAAAATGGCTTCCTTTCAAAACGGTAAGGAACGAATTTTGGCCTTCAAAAATAGTTTTCATGGTAGGACTTCCGCAGCCGTCGCCACTACCGATGATGAAAAGATACAGGCCCCTATCAACAAACAACAAAAAGTAACTTTTTTACCCTTAAATGATATAAGGGCCCTTCAAGAGGAAATCGCCAAAGGTGACGTCTGTGCCGTAATCCTGGAAGCGATTCAAGGGGTAGGCGGTTTGGATGAACCCACGACCGAATTTTACCAAGGTATGGCCAAGCTTTGTAAGGAAAACCAAGTAATTCTCATTGCAGACGAAGTACAGTCGGGTTTTGGACGCACCGGATTGTTTTTTGGCTTTCAACATCACGGCATTCATCCCGATATCATTACCATTGCCAAAGGTATGGGCAATGGCTTTCCGATTGGCGGGGTCCTTATCCACAATAGTATAAAGGCCACTTATGGCTTGTTGGGCACTACTTTTGGGGGGAATCACTTGGCCTGCGCCGCGGCCTTGGCAGTCTTGGAAGTCATCGAAAAAGAAAATCTGCTCCATAATGCAGCTGAACTGGGCATGTATTTCAAGAAAAAGGCGGCGGCGATTTCACAAGTGAAAAGGGTGAAAGGTCGCGGATTGATGGTGGGGCTTGAATTTGATTTTGAGGTTTCTGAAATTCGAAAGAGATTGATTTACCGGCAACATATTTTTACTGGCGGGGCCAAGGACAAGCATGTACTTCGTATTTTACCAGCGCTGAATATTACAAAAGGGCAATTGGACCTATTTTTTGAAAAATTAAAACAGGAATTAAGTACCTAAGAGCCCCTGTCTGGTCGAGCGCAGTCGAGACCTAATTACCAACAGATTATTGACAACCTCTCGACTGCGCTCGAGGAGACATTTAAAAATATGAGACACTTTTTATCCATAAATGATATCGATTCCCTTTCCAATTGGGTAGCCGAAGCAAAAACACTCAAGGAAGATCCAACGCGTTTTCATAAGTTAGGGCGCGGGAAGACTCTTTGCCTGTTGTTCTTCAACAATAGCCTCCGCACGCGCTTGAGTACCCAAAAAGCTGCGATGAACCTCGGCTTGGAAGTCATGGTGATGAACTTTGGAAACGAGGGCTGGGCCTTGGAATTTGGTGATGGCACCATTATGGATCGGGGTACTTCGGAACATGTCAAAGAGGCGGCCAAAGTAGTTTCCCAATATTGCGATATCATCGGCATTCGGGCCTTCGCCGGTTTGAGCGATAAAGAAAAAGATGAAGCCGAACTGGTATTGAACGGTTTTAAAAAATATGCGCGTGTACCCATTCTTAATATGGAAAGCTCGGTGGGCCATCCACTGCAGGCATTGGCAGATGCGATTACGTTAACCGAACAAAGTATAAAACCAAGGCCCAAAGTGGTACTCTCATGGGCACCACACCCGAAGGCTTTACCCCATGCGGTGCCCAATTCATTTGTTCAAATGATGCGCCTAAGGGATGCCGATTTCGTAATTACACATCCTAAAGGGTATGAGTTGAATTCGGCTATTACCAAGGGAGTGCAAGTTGAATACGACCAAAAGAAAGCCTTGGAAAATGCAGACTTTGTCTATGTGAAAAATTGGAGTAGTTATGGAGATTATGGCAAAGTACTATCCCAAGATGCGAACTGGATGATGACCCAGGCCAAATTAGGCAAGGCGAAATTCATGCACTGTTTGCCGGTTCGAAGAAATGTGGTCGTCGAGGATGTCGTGCTCGACGGGAGTCAATCGTTGGTCATTGAACAGGCCAATAACAGGACGTATGCCGCTCAGGTGGTTTTAAAGAAAATATTAGAAGCGAACTGAGAATTTAAAAATGGCACTAAAACTTAAAGATAAGGTCTGTATTGTCACTGGAGCAACCGGAGGCATGGGTATGGCAATTGCCGAAACATTCGCTTTAGAAGGCGCCAAACTGGTGCTCTCGGGGCGTAATGCTGCCCGAGGAGAAGCCCTTTCAAAAAAGTTGAAGAATGCGGTCTTCGTTCCCGGGGATGTAAGTCAACCAGCTCACAATGAGGAGCTTGTAGAGGCAGCCATTGCAAATTTTGGAAAACTCAATTTGCTTTCGATAAATGCCGGTATTCTCGGGTTGGGAAATGTAGTCGAATTGCCCATTTCCTCATGGCATACTACGATAGATACCAATCTTAGCTCCATTTTCTATTTATCCAAATTTGCAATTCCGTATCTGCAAAAAGAATCCAATGGCATTATTTTAATCAATGCCTCCATTGCTGCTTACAAGAGTTTTCCAAATCATCCGGCCTATTGTGCCTCAAAAGCGGCTTCGCTGGCATTGATGAGGCAAATGGCAGTCGAATATGCCCCAAAGATAAGGGTCAATGCCATTTGTCCCGGTCCAGTGGATACCCAATTACTATGGGATTCGGCAAAAGCCTTCGAGAAGCCCGAACTGGCTGTAGAAAATGCAAGAAAAGCAACCTTGATGCAGCGATTGGGAACGACCAAAGAGGTAGCGAAATTGGCCTTGTTCTTAGTATCTGAAGATGCGTCATGGATTACCGGAACGGCGATGAACATTGATGGCGGAATTTTAAACGCATAAAATGAAACAAAAACTATCCATCGTAAAAATAGGCGGGAACGTAATCGAGAACGAGTCGGAGCTCAAAAAATTCCTCACGTTGTTCTCCGATTTGGATGGACTCAAAATATTGGTCCACGGAGGGGGGAAAATGGCCACACAGATGGCCGCGAAACTTGGCATAGTGTCCCAATTGGTAGGTGGAAGACGCATAACCGATGCCGAAAGCTTGGAGGTCATCATTATGGTCTATGGTGGCCTCGCCAATAAAACAATCGTGGCACAACTGCAAAGTAATGGCTGTAATGCCATAGGGTTGAGTGGTGCCGACGGAAATACGATTTACGCCCATAAACGACCTGTCAAGGATATTGATTATGGCTTTGCAGGCGATGTGGACGGAATTAATGCAAAGACCATTTCGGCCTTGTTGAATTCGGAATTGGTCCCTGTTTTTTGTGCACTTACCCATGACGGTAAAGGTCAAATGCTAAACACGAATGCCGACACCATTGCCTCTGAAGTCGCTATTGGCATGAGCCTACTTTATGAGACTACCCTATATTATTGTTTTGAAAAAAAGGGGGTGCTGATAGATGTGGCCGATGAAAACTCAGTGGTAAGCGCCATAGATTCAAAAAAGTATCAAGAACTATTGGATCAAAAGAGTATCGCGGACGGAATGCTTCCAAAAATGGAGAATTGCTTTCATGCGCTACACCATGGTGTGCGCCAGGTCTGTATCGGTGATACCTCAATGCTGGAAGGAGTATCCGCCCTATTTACAAAAATAACCTTATGATGATTGAACAAAAAACGGTAACGGAAAAGGGCCTGGAATTACTTAAAAAACTGATTTCCATCGAGTCGTTTTCCTCTCAGGAGGATACCACGGCCGATGCCATCGAGGCGTGGTTAAAATCATTGGATATTCCATTTAAACGTAAGAAAAACAATGTGTACGCCTTCAATAAATTTTTTGAGGAAGGCAAACCCACTTTACTCTTAAATTCGCACCACGATACCGTAAAACCGAATTCGGCCTATACCAAAGACCCCTTTCACCCGCATATCGAAGACGGAAAATTGTACGGTTTGGGAAGTAACGACGCAGGTGGTGCCTTGGTCTCATTACTGGCAACTTTTGTCCATTTTTATTCAAAGAAAAATTTAAATCACAATATCATCATGGTGGCCTCCGCCGAGGAAGAGAGTTCGGGGCCTAATGGCCTCAATAGCATGCTACCGATCTTACCAAAGATCGATGTAGCCCTTGTTGGTGAACCGACCTTGATGCAACTTGCCATTGCAGAAAAAGGCTTAATAATTTTTGATGCCGTGGTCAAAGGTACCCCATCACACGCGGCGCATCCGAATACTGATAATGCCATCTACAATACGATTAAAGTTCTTGAATGGTTTAAAAATTATAAATTCGAGAAGATATCCGAAGTTTTGGGAGAGGTCAAACTGACGGTTACCCAAATCAATGGGGGCAGTCAGCACAATGTTGTGCCGGCCGAAGTAGATTTGGTAATCGATGTTCGCGTAAATGATCGGTATACCAACCAAGAAATTGCGGATATCCTAAAGAAGGAAGCACCCTGCGAACTCAAGGAACGGTCGCTTCGGTTGAACTCATCTTCGATTCGTAAGAACCATGACCTGGTGAAGGCCGGGATGGCTTTGGGGCTTAAAACATATGGCTCCCCTACCCTGTCAGACCAAGCTGCCTTGAGTTGTCAATCAGTTAAGTTGGGTCCGGGCGATAGCACCCGATCCCATTCGGCGGATGAATTTATTTATGTGAAGGAAGTTATCGAAGGAATCGATTTGTATATTAAGTTATTGGAAGGATTTCTTTTGTAAGCGACAAAAATATAGAGAATAGAGATTAGACGAAATTACATCTAGTATCTCATATCTAATATTTTGCATCTAATAACGAATGTTTATCATCCAGTATCTAGTATCTAATATCTAGTAAAATAATGTAACTGTTGCCATTCCCGCCTTTGCGGGAAAGACATAAAATTAAATAGCAATGAAACTGTGGGACAAAGGTTTTAGCACTGACAAAAAGATTGATCGTTTTACCGTGGGCCATGATCGCGAATTGGATTTGATTTTGGCAAAGTACGATGTGGTCGCTTCCAAGGCCCATGCCAAGATGTTGGGGAAAATAGGTTTATTAAAGGATCAAGAAGTGGCGGATTTGGTAAACGAATTGGATACTATTTCAGAATCAATCGCGGCCGGAACGTTTACCATCGAAGATTCCTTTGAGGATATGCATTCTAAAATCGAATATTTGCTAACGGAAAAATTAGGTGACACTGGGAAAAAAATCCATACGGCCCGTTCACGCAACGATCAGGTATTGGTGGCCATACACCTGTATTTAAAAGATGAGTTGACCCAGATAAAAGCTCAGACCAAAGACTTATTCGATTTACTTATCGTCTTAGCTGATAAGTACAAGGAGATACTGCTGCCGGGTTACACCCATTTACAGATCGCCATGCCCTCCTCCTTTGGGTTGTGGTTCTCGGCTTATGCCGAAAGTCTGATAGACGACCTCTATTTTATCAATGCCGCTTTCAAGGTCGTGGATCAAAACCCATTGGGCAGTGCTGCCGGATACGGCAGCTCCTTCCCGATCGACCGAAGTTTTACGACCAAGGAGTTGGGTTTTGCAGATTTAAAATACAATGTGGTCGCCGCGCAGCTCGGAAGAGGCAAGGTAGAAAAAGCTACGGCATTTGGGATGGCCAGTATTGCATCTACGCTTTCGAAAATGGCAATGGATATCTGTCTCTATATGAGCCAGAACTTTAATTTTATCGGTTTTCCCGATGCCCTGACCACAGGAAGCAGCATCATGCCGCACAAGAAAAATCCCGATGTTTTTGAATTGGTCCGGGCCAAATGCAACAAATTACAATCGGTTCCGAATCAACTCGCCCTGATTCTAGTTAATTTGCCAAGCGGTTACCACCGCGATCTTCAATTGGTCAAGGAAATCATGCTGCCCGCCATCGAAGATATGAAGGCGTGTTTGGAAATTTTGACCTTCAGTCTAAAGGAAATCCAGGTCAACAAAACCATCTTGGAGGATCCTAAATACGACTATCTTTTTAGTGTCGATACCTTGAACGAACTGGTGCTTTCTGGAATGCCCTTTCGGGATGCCTATAAAAAAATGGGGCGGGAAATACAAGAGGGTACCTTCAAACCCAAACGCACAATTAAACATACCCATGAAGGCAGTCTAGGAAATTTGTGTTTGGAAGATATCCGGGAAAAAATGAAGAAGGCTATAGCCTTATAACTATTTGATCATCCCTAAATTTATGACCTCTTGTTCGGTCAAATAGCGCCAGTGGCCTCTGGGAAGGTCTTTTTTGGTAAGCCCGCCATAGACGACCCTATCGATTTTGACGACCTCATATTCAAGATGTTCAAAAATATGCTCAACCACTTTATTTTTTGAACTGTAGATTTCGATACCTACTTCACGCTTTGGGGCATCGTCGATAAAACTTACATCCTGCACCCGCACTGGCTTTTCATCGAGTACAATCCCTTCTTTGATCTTCACCAAATCGGCACTGCGCAACTCTTTGTCAAGGACGACATGATAAATTTTCCGCAATCCATTTTTGGGATTTTTTAGTCGTTTGGTCATATCCCCATCATTGGTAAACAAGAGGAGTCCTGTGGCATTTTTATCCATTTTATCAATGGGCAGCAAAGTCGCTTTCGAGGCATTTGAAATGAGGCCGGCAACATTGCGCCGCCCTTTTTCATCCCGCACCGTAGTAGAAAAATCCTTAGGTTTGTTAAGGAGTACATATTCCTTTTTCTCGGGGTTCAACAAACGCCCGTCGAATTTGACTTCATCGGTCAATTTCACCTTATACCCCATTTCGGTAATGGGTTTGCCATTGACGGTTATATTACCGGCGGCTATGTAAATGTCGGCGTCCCGTCGGGAACAAACCCCGGAATTGGCCACATATTTATTCAAACGGATCAAATCTGGGTTGGCAGGTTTTTGGGGTTCCGAGTGTTTTCGAATGGGCGCATTACCCCGTGCATAACTTTTCTTTCGAAAGGTACCCCCCTGTCTTCCGGATGATTTTCCGTCCTTATTTATATCTGACCTGCCCATATTCTAGATTTTTGCAAAGGTAGGAAAGCAAATCGGATCATACTGCGTGATAAGGGTGTATTCGTTTTACAAAATCCGGTTAAGGACCAAATCAATATTTATTAAGAGTATACTGAATACCCCGACAACGATGATCATTTTCAGGATATTATGCAGGCCTACATAATGCATTTTAGTCCTTGACTTCCAGAGGATGACCAGAAATAATATCAATAGGACAACTGCGGCTAAAAAGTATAGGTACATATAGCCGATATCAAAATAGTTGATAAGGAGCAGCGCTGGAAGAAGGGTAAGTATAATCAAAATACTGATGCAGATTTTAGAAAATCTAGCACCATAAAGTATAGGAATGGTCTTATAATTCTGGGCCATATCCCCAGCGATATTTTCAAGATCTTTGATCATTTCCCGGGCCAAAATCAATAAAAATAGGAAGATGGCATGAAGAAAAATGACCGTATCAAAGTTTTTATAATAGACAAATACGGCAAAGAAGGGGGCGATTGCCAAAGTAGCCGATACAAAATTTCCGATAAAAGGAACCTTCTTCAGCTTATGGGAATAGAACCATATACCAAAAACATAGGACGAGAAAAACAGTACGGCCTTAAAAGAAACATAACTTGCCACAAAAACGGCCAGAAGATTCAGCACAAAATAGGTTGACAATTTAAACCGTTGGCTTACCAAACGATCCAACATGCTCTTTGTAGGTTTATTGATAAGGTCTTTCTCGGCATCATAAAAATTATTGATGATGTACCCACCTGCAATAACAAAGGCCGAGGCCAAAACGATGCAAAATAAATTCAAGTCAAAGACGACCCGACGTAATGGCAAATGAGGTGCTAGAATATAAATCGAAGCTAAATATTGGGCAAGAACAATGATAAGAATGTTGTAACCGCGCACCACCGAGAACAAACTCAAAAACTTTAGCAGTAGTAGTTTATTTTTTCTACTCAGCATGTGCTATAAAGTAATTAGAAGTTGTAGACTACTTCCAAACTATAATCTTTCAACGCTATTTTGGCCTTGTCAAAATCTTGGGTAAAGCCGAGAATATACCCCCCGCCTCCGGAGCCACATAATTTTAAATAATAATCATTGGTTTCGATGCCTTGCCGCCATAACTGATGAAACTTAGCAGGGATCATCGGTTTAAAATTATCAAGGACGACATGGGATAATTGTTTCAAATTGCCAAAAAGCGATTTTATATTTCCGTTGACAAAATCTTCAACACAGGCATCGGTATGCTTGATAAATTGATTCTTCAACATATTCCGAAAGCCTTCATGCTTCATTTTTTCCATAAACAACTGAACCATGGGGGCGGTTTCACCAATTGAACCGCTATCCAACAAGAAAACGGCCCCTTTACCGGCCTGGTTCTGTGAAGGAATACTGGTCGATTCGATATTATTCTTCGAATTAATCAAGATGGGAAGACTTAGATAACTGTTCAAAGGATCCAACCCTGAAGATTTCCCATGGAAGAAGGATTCCATTTTACCGAATATCTTCTTCAATCGAAGCAGTTTCTCCCTTGTAAGGTTCTCCAATACCGTAATCTTGTCCTGTGCGTATTTGTCATAAATAGCAGCGACCAATGCGCCACTACTTCCTACTCCATACCCTTGTGGAATAGAGCTATCAAAATACATTCCTGCCTGCACATCCCGCTTTAAGGCCGTAAAATCAAAGGAAAACAAGTCGGGGCTATTCTTATGGACGATTTCAAGATACCCCACAAATTCCCGCAAGTTGCTATTTGATTTTTTTGCTGCCTCCGATGGAATTTCATCGGTCTTCAATGCTCCTTTAAAAAAATTATAGGGAATGGAGAGTCCTTTGGAATCCTTGATGATCCCATACTCCCCAAAAAGGAGGATTTTTGAATAAAATAAAGGTCCATTCATTATTTAATTATTGACTTCGGACAACTGAAATACCACCTATTGGACGGCAATAAATTTAAAAGTTACATTTTTTGTGCTCCCAATCCAATTCCGTCGCAAATATAGTGTCCGTTTTCACAATATACAACCAACTCATCCTTAATAAATTGTATCACCTCCTCTTTTTCACTTTCTGGGTATAAAAGATGCACGTTGGCTCCGGCATCCAAGGTGAAACAAACATGGGTCTTCGATTTTCTACGAAATTCCCATATCGTATCGATTATCGATAGTGTATTTGGCTTCATAAGGAGATAATAGGGCCTGCTGGTCATCATCATAGCGTGCAAGGTCAGGGCCTCACTTTCTACGATGGCTATGAATTCGGTAAGGTCGCCTGAGGCAAAAACGTCTTTCAGTTTAGAAATATTTTCATGGGCTTGGGCAAAACGTCGATCGGCATACGGATGACCTTGCATCAGATCATGGCCTACGCTACTGCTAACTTGCTTTTCTCCTTCTTCAACCAATAAAATCGTATCGTTATAGTCTTCGAAGACCTTATGAACCTGATACGGGTATTTTATGGCATATAAATCGCTACTCCCACGGGTTTCCTGGTGTGCACCCCAAAGTACCAATGCACCTTCAATGCTCCGCGAAGCGCTCCCAGAACCCAACCTGGCAATAAAGGAAGCTTTTTTATAAAAAAACAGCGGATCCATGGCAGGATAAAGTTGTTTTTCAAGATCCAACAAACAAAGAGCCAAGGCGGCCATACCACTCGCAGAGGATGCTATACCGCTGCTATGCGGAAATGTATTGGAAGTTTCGATCGTAATATGATAGTCTTTTAAAAAGGGCAGGTAGGTTTCTATTCTTTTGAAAAAGGTCTCGATCTTCGGTTTGAATGCATTCTTTAACGAACCCTCGAACCAGATCTCAAATGAAAAAGCTTCATTTGGTAGGGACATTTTTCGGTATTTTAAGGTAGTCGTGGTGGCACAGCCGTCCAACGTAAAACTTATAGACGGATTTGCAGGTATCTGGGTCCCGGTCTTTCCCCAATATTTAATCAAGGCGATGTTACTGGGAGCCTTCCATGTCACGAATCCCTCCTGTATTGAATGGGTATATGCCGCAGGCACAAAGTCATTTTCGGTCATCGATGATGCAATTTTGGCAAAGATAGTTTTTACGAAGTTTACCGTAGTAGGTAATCAAATTAAATCCTTATTTTAGAGGTTATACACTAACTATCTTGAAAAATAAACTGACGTATATCTCCATAGCCGTAAGTATTTGCATGATCATTGGGTTTCTCGCTGGTTTTGCAACACAAAGTTCTATCGATAGTTGGTATATGGAGCTGAACAAACCAAGTTTTAATCCTCCCAATAGCATTTTTGCCCCGGTATGGTTGGTACTGTACGTAATGATGGGCGTTTCAGCCGGAATCGTTTGGGCCAAGGGCTTTTATCATCGTTGGGTAAAAACGGCACTATATCATTTTTGTTTTCAATTACTCTTAAATGCGATGTGGAGTATTGTCTTTTTCGGCCTAAAACAACCCTTTTGGGCCCTTTTCATCATTCTCGCTCTGATAGTTTTACTGCTATTAACGATAAAATGGTTTAAAGTCGTCAGCTCAGTAGCTGCCTATTTGCTTATACCCTATCTTTTATGGGTGTGTTTTGCCGCCCTCCTAAATTATAAGATCTGGGAACTGAATTAAGTAGTTGAGGTTATTGGGTTACTTGGTTATTGGATTTTGGTTGCGATAGCTACCAGGGAGGAATTTGGCAATAGGAACTGCTTACTGTGTTCTGTCCACTGCTTACTGCATACTGTTCACTGCTTACTGTGTACTGTTCACTACTGTATCCTCCATAGCTTTAGCGAAGGAGGACTTTTCATTTTTCCCTGTTTTTTGCCATTTCAATGAGTTTCTGCAGGGTCCTGTAATTTCTAGTCGTGGCCTCAACCTTCAGTTTTCTTTCCAAAAGGTTGTTATTGAGCTTCGCATTGCCATATCCCCTGGCACAGGCTAAATACACACAATTTTCGGTCACCACAAATTTTTCATTCTCATAGGATTCCTTTTCCAATCCCTGCGTATTGGTTGCCGATGCTTTTTCTTTTAGGATCACAAAATAAATTTTGTTATCCTTGATATCATCGTGATCCGTATAGGGATTTCCGTCAAAAATCTCCTCCAATTCCTTTCCCGATTTGACCAAAACGGGGACCTGAATACCGAAACCTTGAAAAATAGCCGCCTTGATTTTATCCTCCAAAATGGCCGTCTTGGTCTCAGGGCTGCCAAAAACAATATTCCCACTTTGAATATAGGTCTGTACATCCTTAAAATCGAATTTTCCAAGGACGGTCCGAAGCTCCATCATCAGAACTTTCTTTTGACCACCGACGTTAATGCCCCTCAATAATGCAATGTACGTAGTCATACCCATGTTTTATTTAATTGATACACCTTGTTTTACTGAAGCAATCGACTGAAAAAAATAAGATTCAGTACTTCCATACCCCGTAAAAAATACCCGTACAACTATCCGTTCACAATGGCTTGTGCTGCAATATACCCGCTGGTCCAGGCATTTTGAAAATTAAAACCCCCGGTAATCGCATCCACATCAATAACTTCCCCGGCTAAAAATAAGCTAGGGTACAATTTACTTTCGAACGTCTTGAAATTTATTTCCTTTAAGACAACGCCCCCAGCGGTCACGAACTCCTCCTTGAAGGTACTTTTACCGTCCACTTGGAACATGCCGCCCGTAAGTTGATCGGCTAGGTTTTGTATTTGTACTTTGGTAGCATCAGACCATTTCAGGTCCTCTGGAATGCCACAGAACCTGACCAAGTTGGTCCACAACCGTCTGGGAATCGCCACGGCTTTTGTTCGGAGAATGGTTTTCTTTGCCTCGACCTCCTTTAATTCCATTAATAGGTGAAATACTGCCGCCTCGTGATATTCGGGTAGCCAATTTATTTTAATCAGGAATTTATAATTGAACTTGTTTAGGATTTTCGATCCCCAGGCAGACAATTTTAAGATGGCGGGGCCGCTCATCCCCCAATGGGTTATGAGCAAAGGGCCCTCGGATTCGAGGATGGTTTCTTCGGCCGTTTTACTTGCTAATTTTATCGTTATTTTGGGATTGAAAATCTTCTTTGAAACTATTTTAACGTTGGCATAGGTGCTTACCCCTGGAATTCCTACTATTCGCTCATCCTTAATATTGAACGTAAAAAGTGAAGGCGTCGGCGGTTCTATGGTATGTCCCAATCTTTGAAGGATTTCCCATATTTTGGGATTACTGCCAGTGGCTATCAACAGTTTTCGTGCTTGATAGACTTTCTTGATCGATTGAACGCGCCATACGGTTTGATTCTGGTCGCCGTGACCGGACTGAATCGGTGTAAAATCGACCACCGAACTGTGTCTTAAAAGCGTGATACCCAAGCGATCTGTTTCCCTTAAAAAAAAATCGATGATCGTTTGGGAAGTATTGGAAACTGGAAACATACGCCCGTCTTCCTCAATTTTTAAGGCAATTCCCCGTTGTTCAAAAAATGCCACGGTATCTCCACTGAAATGGGTATGAAAAGGCCCTAAAAGTTCCTTTCCACCCCGTGGATAATGGGTCGCCAAAATATGCGGATCAAATTCGGCATGGGTAACATTGCATCTGCCGCCTCCGGATACCTTTACCTTGCCCAATACCTCTTTACCACGTTCTAATATAGCGATGGAAAGCTTCGGATTGGCCTCTGCTATATGTATTGCCGCATAAAAGCCCGCAGCGCCTCCGCCTACAATGATTACATCGAACATTATTGCACCCTTTCGGGATAGTTGGTAATGATACCGTCAACACCCCATTCTTTGGCCAAAGCTATATTCATGGGGTCATTGACCGTCCACGTATAGATTTTAAATCCGGCTTGATGGATCTTGTTCACGATTTCCTGATTTAAACTTTTAAAATTGGGGTTGATCGCCTCGGCATTGAGCTGTTTTGCTATTGGAATGGCCAGAAGCGGATTTTCTTCTGTTAAAATGGCAATGGGGATATTTTTGTTCGATTCCCGCATCGCCTTAAGTTCATCCCACCTAAAACTCGAAATAAGAAAATCATGCAATGCCCAGCCCTTTTCTTTTATGTAATAATCCGTAATGAAATTTACCCGTTTGGCCGTATTGGCCCCCTTGAGTTCAATATTGAGCCGCACCTTGTGGTCGATAAGCTTCAATACGTCCTGAAGCATGGGAATCTTTTGATTGCCATCTAGTGTAAGTTTCTTCAAATCGATGATGCCATATTCTTCAATTCTGCCTCCACCATTGGTGAGTCGTTCGACACGATCATCGTGAAAAACGACCGTTTCGCCACTCGCGATATTAAAGACATCTATTTCGATCATATCTACTCCCAAATCCATTGCCTTTTGAATGGAAGCCAAGGTATTTTCAGTTTCATGACCCATAGCACCCCGATGCCCAATAACCAATGGTTTTTTCATTTTACTGCAGCTTTGTACTAAAATTACGCAAAGTAGTATAATCGAAAATTTAAAAGAAAATTTCATAGAATGTTCCTATTTGTTTTTTGACTTTACCTACTTGAAGGTCGTTTTTGAGGCTATGCCAGATATTCAAGTAGTAGCCTCATTAACAGAGACTATTTTCGTCTTATCGGTTAAAAATATTGCCAAATATACAACGCCTCGGCGTATCTATGAAATTGAAAATTTTGGTTGTGCAGAGTGTATTCATCGGCACATTATTTCATAATACTTTGTTATTCAGTATGATAGAAAGTACCAAATGTCAAACCTAGGTATTTTTTAATTATATTTATTGCAATAACAACCACTAAATATCCAAATTATGTTTACAAAACAAAATTTACTTGCGACTTTGGCCGGTTTTGCGGCCATGTTTTTACTAGGTTATGGCATTTGGGAATTCCTTTTGGCCGATTTTTTCGATAGTCATACCCTGAAATCTTTTATGAATGAAGAAATGAATATGCCCTTAATTGCTGGCAGCAACCTTATCGCAGCTTTTGCCTTGAGCTCGATTTATGGAAAATGGGCCAGGGGACATCACAGCGCGACCGACGGCTTTCAATTTGGGGCTTGGATCGGGGTATTTACAGGATTTGGCATCGGATTGCTCAACCAAGCGGTAATGGGTCTTATGGATATTCCTGGAACCTTGGTGAATGGTATTATGGAAGTCTTTTTTTATGGTATCATTGGTGCCGTAATTGCACTCGTCTACAAAGCGACTGCCGCGAAAAGTAGCTAGTTCGAATTCTAATGAATATAGGCGAAAACATGGCCTTGGAATTCCCCAAGGCCTTTTTTATTGAAGCTTAAAAATATAGGATTGTAAGGGATCAAGTGATACGACTACTTTTCCGAGTCCATCTTCGACGCTGAGTTGCCTCGAACTACCAGATAGAGCATCCGTCAGCATATAATGGTCATTCACTAAGTGCCATTGTTGAATAATCTCTGCAGGTACCTGTAATTCGAAGGCGTAGCTCTGATGTGCGTCAAAATTACTAACGACGATCAGCTTCTCATTTTCAGACCAGCGTACAAATGACAATACACGTTGATCGTAATTTTGCGTTCGCTCCCTGTTAAAATAATGGATATCCCGATATTCGCCCATAAGGGCTTCACTGGTTATCGTAAAGTTTAAAAGTCGTTTGTAAAAATCCCGAAGGGCCTTTTCATTTTCCGATAATTGCCCCCCATCGAATTTTTTATTGTTTACCCATCGCTGGTGACTCGGGACGCCGATATAATCAAAAATCGATGTTCTGGTAGGACTCCCGAATCCCGCATTTTCCTTGGCCGGTTCCCCAACTTCCTGTCCGAAATAAATCATGGTCGGGGAAGTGCTTATAGTCGCAGAAACTACCATAGCGGGCATGCCAATTCGCGCATCACCCGCAAAATCAGGACTTGCTATGCGCTGTTCATCGTGGTTCTCCAAAAAATGAAGCATATGATGTTCTATGTCTTGCATACCTTCCTGCACCTTGGGCATGTGATCGGTCCATCCATGACCTTGCATGATATGTTTTAATGAATCGTAAAATTCGACCTTATCATAGAGATAATCCATTTTCCCCTTAAATATATAATCTCTATATAATTGAGGATTATATACTTCCGCTAACAGAAACGCCTCCGAATTTTTCATTTTAATATGCGAATTCATATAGCTCCAGAATGCCACGGGTACCATCTCTGCCATGTCAAACCGAAGCCCATCGACGCCAATCTGAAGCCAATAAAGCGCAATATCCTTGAATTTTACCCAAGAACTTGGCACATTCTTATCGGCCCAAAATTGATAATGTTCTTTAAAATCGAGCGATTCAAACCCTTCGGGCAGCGTATCAACATCGTACGAACCATCAGGCCGTACCCCATAATTAATCTTTACGGTCTCATACCAATCATTCATATTGGGTTGGGCCAGTCGGGATCCATTTCCGGTCCATTTCGCCGGATTCTCCTGAAATTGACCAATAAAGTTTGGCACCTCCAAATCCCCTAAGGGCCTATACCCATTCTGCCAGACCGGTACTTTAAATGGGGTGTTCGGTATGTAATAGAAATTGTTGTCGCGGCGATACTCCACCGACGAATCATCGGTAGCCCCGAAAGGCTCGACACCTACCGGGGTGGATTTACCTTCATATTTACGGGCTACATGATTGGGAACGATATCGATGAGTACTTTTAGCCCGACCTTATGCGTACGGCCCAAAAGTTCTGTAAATTCCTGCAATCTTTTGTCGGGATCTATCGCCAAATCCGGATTTACATCGTAATAATCTTTAACGGCGTAGGGTGAACCTGCACGACCCTTGACCACATTGGGGTCATCATTCGAGATGCCATATTTCGAATAATCGGTCACAAGGGCATGGTGAGGAACCCCTGTATACCAAATATACGTGACCCCTAAATCCTTGATTTCCCCTAAGGCTTTTTCAGTAAAATCGGAAAATTTGCCCACGCCATTTTCTTCCAGGGTGCCCCAGGGCTTGTTGGTCGTATTGGTATTTCCGAAGAGCCTGGTAAAAACTTGATAGACTACCTCTTTTTTCTTTTCTTTTTCGTTTTGCGACATTTTCTTTACTTCTATTTTTTCCTGTTTGCAGGCAACTACCAAAAGTAATATACCGAATACCACATGCGCCTTTATCATTTTTATTGCGAGGATTTAATTTTTTACCGCCATTTATCTGTTTTCTCCGGATAATTTTTGGATAAAAAGGCAATCTATATTTTTAGCTGATAAGATTTGAAGTTGCCAGATTGAACTGCAGGCTTTGAACAGAAAACTTCCTAGTAAACTCTTGGATATGGTGCTTATCTACCATTGACAAAGCTTTCAAACCTCGGCCTTATGTTCATGATTAATGGCATAGCAATAGTCAATGCATTCCAGAACCCATTGAACCATAGAAGGAAACTACTTTCTTCTATTGAGACGTGGGGTTTTGACAAAATTTTCGTCGTCTATAACTATGCAGGAATATTTTTATGAACGGTCTCTTTATTCGGTGAAATGGCGACTCTGCTGCCATTGACGCGAATGGTAATTTCTTCTTTACCATCTAATTCAAATCTCGTATCCGCCGCGCTTACTGACACCTTCAAAATGCGTTTCCTAAAATTAATTTTGAATGAGTACCCTTTCCATTGTTTGGGAATTCTAGGGGTAAATGACAGTTTGTCGTCGACGATCCTCATCCCCGCAAAACCTTCCACAATGCTCATCCAGGTACCTGCCATCGAAGTAATGTGCAGGCCTTCCTCGACCTCTTTGTTGTAATCATCCAAATCTAATCGGGAAGTGCGTAGGTAGAATTGATAGGCCTGTTCCATACGATTCAACTTTGCAGCCTGGATACAGTGCACGCAGGGCGAAAGTGAGGATTCATGTACGGTAAAAGGTTCATAGAAATCAAAATGCCGTTCCAGCTCTTCCAAGGTAAAATCAGCCTCAAAGATATAAAAGGCCTGCAAGGTATCGGCCTGCTTTATGTAAGGGGAACGCAAAATCCGGTCCCAACTCCATTTTTGATTGATGGGCCGCTGTGATTTCGGGAGATTGGCCACGGTAATCAGTTCCTTATCCAAAAAGTTGTCCTGTTGTAGGTAAATATTGTGCTCCTCAGAAAATGGAAAATACATATTCTTTGCTACTTTTTTCCATTTTTCAGTTTCCTTTTCGGTCAATTTGGTGAGGCCAATGATTCGATGGTAATCCTCAGGATAACCATCCTTTACTTTCTGTAACTGTTCCAAGGCATAATTAAGGCACCAGCGGCCTAGATAGTTCGTATAGAAATTATTATTTATGTTATTCTCATATTCGTTGGGGCCGGTAACCCCCAAAATGACATATTTATTCTTTTGAGTAGAAAAGGTGGCCCGCTGCTCCCAGAAACGGGCAATTCCGATTAAAACCTCCAAGCCCATATCGGGGATATAAGTGTAATCACCGGTAAAGCGGTAATAATTAAAGATAGCAAACGCAATGGCCCCAACTCTATGGATTTCCTCAAAGGTGATTTCCCATTCGTTATGACATTCTTCGCCATTCATGGTCACAAAAGGATAAAATGCCGCTCCATTGATGAATCCCAATTTTTTGGCATTTTCAATAGCTTTTTCCAAATGGTTATAACGATATTTAAGCAGGTTTCTGGCGACCTGTTGGTTCTTGGTAGCCATATAAAAGGGTAGGCAGTAGGCCTCGGTGTCCCAGTAGGTACTGCCCCCATATTTTTCACCGGTAAATCCTTTTGGACCAATATTCAGTCTGGAGTCTTTCCCCAAATAGGTCTGGTTTAGTTGAAAGATGTTGAAGCGAATGCCCTGTTGCGCCTTAATATCCCCTGTTATCGTAATGTCGCTCATCTCCCAGATTTTTTCCCAGGCGCGTTTTTGTTTTTCCAATAAGGCTTCAAAGCCTAGCTCTGTAGCCTTCTTAAGAACTGATTTTGCAGCATTGACCACTTCAGATGCTTTGTGGTTTCGGGATACGGTATACCCCCCAAACTTATATAGACAAATGGTTTCTCCCTTCTTGACTTTTTGGGTATATTCATGGCCCACCCAAAGCTCCTTTTTGGTTGCAATAGGTTTTTTGGCAACTTTTTTTCCTTGATAAAACAATTGCGATTCCATAAAGGTACAAGTGCCAAAATTGGTCTTCATCGTATGGGCCTCGATAAATGCCTGCTGTCCTTCTGAAGTAATTTGGGTCGTATTCCAAAATTTATCATCCCAGTTCGAGTCCTCGTTTTTAATACCACTATCCAAATAAGGATTGTATGTAATTTCGACATCATCGTCAATTGGCGTAATTTCATATTTTATGGCTCCCAGTTCATCGAGATCCAAACTTAGAAACCGGGTACTGCTTACCTTCAATTTTATTGCATTGGGCATCGTTGCCATAAAATCGCGACGGTACCAACCTTCTTGCATATTTAGCTCCCTGCGAAAACCGTTTACCGCCTCGCAGGAGTTCAGATCGAGTGCCTCCCCATTCGCAGCGACATTGATTCCGATCCAATTCGGGGCGTTCAGCACTTTGGCAAAATATTCGGGATAGCCATTTTTCCACCACCCTACTCGCGTTTTATCGGGATAGTACACCCCGGCGATATAACTCCCTTGAAAGGTCGGGCCTGAATAGTGTTCCTCGAAATTGGCCCTTTGACCCATGGCCCCGTTGCCAATACTAAAAAGGCTTTCCGATGACTTCACGTTTTCTTTATCAAATCCTTCTTCGATAATCGACCATTCACTTGGTTTAATATAATCTTGGTTCATTTGTTGGTTTTTTTTCTTTATAAGGCCCTTGAGGAATATTCGGGCATGGTTCGTAATTTAATTGTTTTCGCAAATATGTTCAGTCTGCCAAATCATCGGTATAAGTTCGCAGGTCAAATTGCTTACAACCTATTCGAAATAGACCGTACCATAGGTTATTTTCGGTACTTCAATTGTGCAATCAATGTATTCAAAAAATCAACATCTATTTGGGTAAAATTCTCAAAATTGAACTGGGCCTCGGAAAGAACTTGGGCCTGCCCGATACCGATACTTATCATCCCAGCGGTATTGGCTGCCTCTATACCGGCCTGTGCATCCTCAAAAACGACACAATTTTTTGGTGCTATCCCCAAATTTTTGGCCGCAATTATAAAGACTTCCGGGTCAGGTTTGGCCTTGGTCACACTATTTCCGTCAACGATGGCATCAAAATAAGTCAATAATTTGACCTTTTCCAAAATCGGGCGGGCATTTTTACTCGCAGAGCCCAATGCCATTGGTATCCTCAAATCCTTCAAGTAGTCAAGTACCTTGATTACATCGGGCAGTATTTCTGATTCATCCATTTTTTGGATATACGAGAGATAATCTTCGTTCTTTTCCTTTAACCAGCCCTCAATTTGACTTTGTGAAGCCGTAATTCCGCCCATGGCTAACAGAATTTCAAGACATCTCTTACGGCTTACACCCTTAAATTGTTCATTTTGTTCTTCATTAAATGGTATTCCGAGTTCATCGGCCAATTTTTTCCAGGCCAGATAATGGTATTTCGCGGTATCTACGATAACGCCGTCCAAATCAAAAATAAATCCAGGTTTGTTCATGGGTGGTTGGTTGTCACAGAATGCTTGATGGTTATTTTTTTGTTTGTGTCTTTTTTTAGCTATTGGGACGTAATGCATTGTGACTTATTGACATCGAAACCAATAAACTTTTGAACTTCTTATCTCGATTAGAACGTACACCTAAGCTCACAACAATTAAATCTCGTTCACAGTTGATTCCCGTTCAATGATCGTGGCCTCTATTACTTCGGTATTGTAGGTTTCTTTCTCTTCCATTGGTTCATTCTCTATTTTTTCAATCAACATTTGAGCGGCAATTTCGCCCATCTTTTCCCCGTGTTGGGCAACGGTAGTCAAGGTCGGGCGTACATATTTTGATAACAATCCATCGGTAAAACCAATAAATGCGATATCATTGGGGACATGATGTCCTAATTCCTGGGCTATACCCATACAAAGCACGGCAAATATTTCATTAACACATAATACGGCATCGATCTTCTCCTTTTGAAAGAAGCGGCGTATTACATTTTCATCGATCTCATCATATGGCAAGGTCAGAATTAAATTCTCATCAACTTTGATACCTGCTGCCTGCAAGGCCTCCTTATAGCCTTCACCGCGAAATCGACTCACATTAAAATAATTATCAGTCGTAATCAGGGCAATGTGTTTCCTATTATCGGCAATTAATTTAGATACCGCTTTAAACGCTATTTCCTTGTCGTTGATGATTACCTTATCACATTTGATTATATCGGTTACACGGTCAAAGAGCACGAGGGGAATGCCCTGTTCAGTGACCTCTTTCAAATGAGCAAAATCGTTCCGGGCCTGCGTTTCCGCTGAAAGTGACATGATAAACCCATCTACACTGCCATTGGCCAGCATTTCCATATTGATTACTTCCTTGTCAAACGACTCGTCGGAAACACATACCACCACGTTATAACCTCTGGCGCCAGCGTATTTTTCAATGCCCCTGAAGACGGTCGTAAAAAAATGGTGCACGATGTTGGGAATAATGACACCGATATTCTTCGTCTGTTTGTTCTTAAGACTGATGGCAATATTATTGGGCTTGTAGTTGTATAATTTTGCAAAGGCCTGCACCTTCTCCTTAGTATCCCTACTAATTTCGTTGCTGTTTTTTAAGGCTTTTGATACCGTCGAAATCGAAACTCCCAGTTCCCGAGCGATGTGTTTGAGGGTAATTTTTCTTTTCAAAACTTGTTATAAATACGCATTTTATAAAATATAGGTCCTGGACCCAATTAAGGCACAACTTATGCTTAAGTCGAATACGTGTTGGCCCTGATTTTTTGCACGGTTTGATAATTGGCGTAATCTTATGAGACACTGTGAATAGGATTACTTTTTGAAACTATGTCGCCCTTATATATTGACATTTCGTTCTCTTTTAAATACGCCCTTTTAGAGTCTAAATCTGAGCCTGTCGGCCCTCCCCAATCATCTCAAAATCGTTTTGTCGCATACTTCAAAAGTGCATTTAAATTGATGAAAATTAAGTATTAAAACCGCAAGATGAAGAAATCAAACTTATTTTAACAATTTACCATAATATTCTCTTAAAATGTTAATAAAATAGATGCTCAAGAAAAAATGCTATATTTGTCAAAATATCCAACAATCATATACTATTATAGGTATAATTGTGAATTTTATAATTTTTATAGGACTCAATTGTTAAAGTCGTATGTTCCAAAAGTTATTAACACGAAACCGTTTTCGTAACTTATTAATAATTGGACTGGAAGATTTTAACAACAATTTTACATATTTTTAACGCTTGTAATTAAATTAACTCAACTTAAATTAACTCTTTATGAAGATTACACTACTAAGAAGCCTGTTGGTGATAGGGGCATTTCTATGCTTTGGATCCACGCAGGCACAAGAGGTGTCCGGATCAGTTAGGGACGCCAATGGTCCCTTGCCAGGCGCAAGCGTCGTGGTAAAAGGGACGACCAATGGTACCCAGACCGACTTTGATGGTCTTTTTGCCTTAAACAATGTGGCCGATGACGCCACCTTGGTGATTAGCTATATTGGCTATAAGACCGTGGAAGTCGCCGTGGCAGGAAAAACTACTATTGATGTGACTTTAGAGGAAGATGCTGAGGCCCTGCAGGAAGTTGTGGTTACCGGATATGGCTCACAAGCCAAGAAGGAAATTACATCCTCAATAACCAAGGTAGGTGAAGAGGAATTTAATAAAGGGGTCGTTAATACGGCAGCCAATTTGCTTCAAGGTAAAGTGGCGGGGTTAACGATTTACAATAAAGGGGGTAACCCAAACGTAGATCCTGTTGTTCGTTTGCGTGGTATTTCAACCGTTGGCGCCAATTCATCGCCTTTGGTCGTTATAGATGGAGTGGTTGGGGCCTCGTTGAATAACGTGGACCCGAACGATATTGAAAGCATAACTGTCCTTAAAGACGGTTCGGCCGCTGCGATCTATGGTACTCGAGGATCCAGTGGGGTAATATTGGTGACCACCAAGAGCGGTAAAGTCGGTGCAGTTAAAGTGGAATATAACGGGCAATTGGCCGTTTCTTCCCGTGCCCATCTTTTGCCCGTAATGTCAGCGGATGAATTTGTAGCCGCCGGGGGTGTTGATCTTGGCTCAAAGACCGATTGGTTGGATGAGGTAACGATTAATGGTTCAAGTAAAATAAACAATGTCGCCGTTTCCGGTGGTGATGGAAATTCGACGTATCGTGTTTCCGGTAACTTCAGGGAAGAGCAGGGCATTTTGTACAATTCGGGTTTTAAACAATATAATACCCGGGCAAACGTAAGTACTCGAACATTCAACGATAAGTTGCGCATCGATTTTGACGCCTCATATACGAAACGAAATAGCAATTTTAGTTTTAACGAGGGATTGCGCTACGGGTTGCTATACAATCCAACAGCGCCTATTTACGCCGTAGATTCGCCGTTCCCCTTTGATGGTGCTTCTTATGGTGGTTATTTCGAGACCTTGGGATTGTTCGACAGCTTCAATCCCGTATCCATCGTAAAACAAAGTACCAATTTAGGAACAAGGGACGAATTTGTTTACAGTGCCAACTTTAACTATGACATTTTGGACAACTGGGATGTTAATGTCCTTTTTTCACAACAAACCAGTAAATCGAATGCGAAGGGATACAGCCCGACCACGGCATTGTATCTCGGAAATGCTACAAGCCCGATACGAAAGGGACTTGCACAATTGTATTCCGAAGAACGCAATTTCAAATTGTTCGAGGCCTACACTACCTACAATACGAACTTTGCCCAGCGGGTTAACTTGTCGGTGACCGCGGGTTATTCTTGGCAACAACAGAACCAATTCAATTATTTTCTATCCGCAGGAGGATTCCCAAACAATGCACTGCAATATGTAAACGCCTTGCAGTGGTCTTCGGATTTGGATAATGCCGGATTTGCCAATTATAATAGTAATGAATGGCCCGATGATCGAATCATCGCCTATTTCGCCCGGGCCAGTGCGACCTTTGATGATGCTATATTTTTTAACGCCTCTGTAAGGCGCGAAGGTTCATCACGGTTTGGTGTCGACAATAAATGGGGTACTTTCCCTGCAGTAGGTGTTGGAGCCGATTTGAACCACTATCTAAAACTTACGAATGTTGACCTTTTAAAGGTACGTTTAGGGTATGGTGTAACAGGTGCCTTACCACCAACCTTCAGTCTTTCTCAAAATCAATATGTGGATAACGGTTCCCGATTGGCCGCTGTTCCCGCTTTTCAGGCGAACCCTGATCTGAAATGGGAGGAAAAAGCAGAGACCAACTTCGGAATTGAATTTGCATCTGGACGCCTGAACGCAACCCTAGACCTGTATACCCGTAACGTACGCGATTTCATTTTGGCGACAACCATTGAAAACCTGCAGGGCTTTGATTCACAGTACCAAAATGCGGGAAGAATGCAGACCAATGGTATGGAACTGGCCGTAAATTACGATGTTATCAAACGTGATAAGATTTCTTATAATACGGGAATCAATTTTTCAACCTATTCGACCGTCTTAAAAGAATTTACGACCCCGCAGCAGGTCATAGCCGACTTAGGGTCGCCTGGACAAAACTCCACCGCGATGATCCGTGTGGCCGTAGGGGAAAAAATCGGACAGATTTGGGGCCCGGTATTTACGGGAGAAGTTGTTGACGGTAGCCAGGTATTGGCCGATGTGAACGGGGATGGTGTCCTTAATACCGGACAAGATCAGGCTTTGGCCGAAGATGGGGATTTTGCAGATTTGGGTTCTGGTATACCAGACTTTGAACTTGGCTGGACCAACCAATTGAGCATTGGAAAATTTGATGTGAATGCTTTTTTTAGAGGAGCTTTTGGACACAGTTTGATCAACACCTTCCGGGCTTTTTATGAACCTAGGGTAGGTAGTCAGGGATCCTATAACTTCGTGAATACCAAATATGCCAACCCAGAGATTACGAACGCCCAATACAGTTCCTTATACGTTGAAAAGGCCGATTTCTTTAGATTGGACAACCTTTCAATAGGGTATACCTTTGATATAAAGGAAAATAAATATATCAAAGGAGTGCGATTGACGGCAAGTGGCCAGAATCTATTTACCATTACAAGCTACACAGGTGCCGATCCCGAGCCTCAATTGGTAGATATTGGTGAAACCGGTATTGGTGCTTTTGGCGCCCTCGGTTCGAATCCGCTCGCTCCTGGTATTGATCGTCGTAATAATTATTTTGCGGCCCGTACCTTTACGTTGGGACTTAACCTTAACTTTTAAAAAAAAAGCAATGAAAAATATATTAAAAGCAACAATAATTAGTTCGGGACTGCTCTTCGCAGCGTCCTGCACAAATTTGGATGAGGACCTTCAAGGATCTGTAACGCAACCTTTTACCGTTGATATTCCACAAACCTCTTTCGAAGGTGGTGGACCTGGCCCAGCTGATGCCTTATCAGCGGCCTTTGGTAAATTACGGGATGCAGGTAGTGCCAACCATGGTGGCTACTGGTCGGTGCAATCGGTTTCCTCTGATGAAATGGCCGTTACCCAAAAAGGGGGTGACTGGTACGATGGAGGTATTTGGATCGATATGCACCGGCACACCTACGGCCCTTCGAGTGGTCCGGTCAACGATACCTGGAACGGGCAATATAGTGCCATTGCAGTTTGTAATGATTTGCTGGCAACTAATTTGGATGCCAACCAAGAATCTCAAATTCGGGTATTAAGGGCCCTATTCTATTATCGTCTTCTTGATGTGTATGGTAGGGTTAAGGTTGTAACCGCAGCCGGCCAAAACCCTGCACAGTCTACAAGGGCCCAGGTGTTTGCTTTCGTTGAAAGTGAATTATTAGGTGCCTTAGGAGTTGCAGCGGTCACCCCGAGTATGGATCTTTCCACAAGCCCATTGGGTACCGGTAAAAATTCCTACCGGGTCAACCAATTTGCAGCTTTAGGTCTGTTGGCCCAATTATATTTGAATGCTGAAGTTTATACAGGGACAGCTCGATATGCGGAAGCCGCCAATGCCGCTTCCTATGTAATCGACCAAGGAGGTTATATTCTTTGCGATGACGCCTCTTGCATAGCTCCCAACCCAGGAAAACGGCCTGCAGTTGATTCCGACCCGGAAAATCTTACAGGCTATGCCACGGTATTCGCACCCCACAACCAAAACAACCCAGAGATAATTTGGTCGGTGGCCTATGATGGGGTATCCGCCGGGGGCATGAATTTTAATATGATGACCTTGCATTATGCCAGTCAATTTACTTGGAATTTTTCCGATCAGCCCTGGAATGGTTATTCGGTATTGGAAGATTTTTACAATTCCTATGAAAGTGGTGATGCTCGTAAGGCAATCAATTTCTTGGAAGGCCCTCAATTAGACTATAATGGTTCCGCTATTATTGATTATGCGGCTACGGATGGAAATCTGGAAATTTCCTATGTGCCACCAATCAATGAATTGGAACCAAATGCCAATCGTGTAGGAGGTGTGCGCTTGAACAAGTTCAGCTATCGTCTTTTTGGGCGACCTGAAATGGATAACGACATGCCACTTGTTCGTTTGGGGGAAATGTATTTGATCCGTGCGGAAGGCCTTGCAAGGGCTGCCGGAGACTGGTCATTGGCAATTCCTGATGTCAATACGATTAGGGCAAGGGCGAATGTTAGTGGTATGAGTACCATGACGGCCGATAGCTTCTTTGATGAGCGAGGTCGTGAAATGTTCATGGAATCCACGAGAAGACAAGATTTGATTCGCTTTGGCAAATATGATGATCCATGGTGGGAAAAAACCAACAGCGATCCTTACCGATCTGTCTTCCCTATACCGCAACCACAAATTGATGCCAGTAGCGGGACTTTAACACAAAACCCAGGGTATTAAATTTTAAACATAATTTTAAAATGGGTTATCTTTGCGGTAACCCCTTTTTTAATTTAATGAACATTGATGAAAGCCCGTTTTGTTTTAATTTTTTCCGCCATATTCATCATATCCTGTCATCTGGAAATTCCCGAAACTAGCCCCGCCGAGAAACTACTTTTTGAACTCAAAAACAACATAGGCATTGGTTTCTCCAATACCTTGACCTACACCGAGGATTTTAATCCATACACCTATCATAACTTTTATAACGGGGGTGGCGTGGCATTGGGCGATATTAATAATGATGGACTAACCGACATCTATTTTACGGGCAACATTGTCGATAATAAATTGTACCTCAACAAAGGCAACTGGCAATTTGAGGATATCACCGAAAAAGCAGGGGTTGCCTGTAAGGATGTTTGGTCATCAGGTGCGACCTTTGTCGATATCAATCACGATGGCCTCCTTGATCTTTATGTTTGTAAATCAGGCAAGCCCGAAGGGGCAAACAGGCATAACGAGCTTTTTATCAATATGGGCGATATGACCTTTATTGAAAAATCAAAGGAATATGGGCTGGATATTACAGGTTTGTCTGTACAGGCCGCATTTTTTGATTATGACAAGGATGGTGATCTTGATTGCTATTTACTGAACAATTCAATACGATCGGTAGGAGCTTATGACCTTATCAAAGATCAACGCAAAATACCAAGCCCAACAGGTAATAAATTTTTAAAGAATGAAAATGGCAAGTTCTTTGATTTTTCAAAGGAAGCAGGAATCTATACGAGCCATATCGGATTCGGACTAGGAATCACCCTAAGTGATTTCAATGGGGATTCTTGGCCCGATATTTTTATCTCGAATGATTTCTTTGAACGGGACTATCTCTATCTCAATAATCAGCATGGCGGCTTTGTCGAGAGTGGAAATGAAGCATTTTCATCATTTTCAATGGGTTCTATGGGCGCCGACGCCGCCGATTTGGATAATGATATGCTTCCAGACCTAATGGTTACTGAAATGTTGCCCAAAACGCTTGAGAGGCAACGCACGAAGACCCAGTACGAATCTTGGGACAAATACGAACTGGCCGTCAAACAGGGATATTCTCAACAATTTCCTAGAAATGTACTCCAAAGAAATATGGGAGGCGAAAAATTTCTTGAAATTGGCAGGTTTTCGGGAGTATCTGCCACTGAATGGAGCTGGGCTTCCTTAATTTTTGACATGGACAACGATGGCCTCCGCGATATTTTTATTGGTAACGGCATTCTTAAGGATTTGTTGGACAGGGATTATCTCACCTATATGGCCAATGAGGAAAAAGTGCGAAATATGATGAAGTCCAGTAAAGAGGTTATTATGAAACTCATCGACTTGATGCCTTCACAGGCCGTTTCCAATGTCGCCTATAAAAACCAAGGTAACTTTGTTTTTGAGGACAAAACAAAAGCATTCGGCCTGGACACTCCTAGCTTCAGCAATGGAAGTGCTTATGGCGATCTTGATAACGATGGAGATCTTGATCTTGTAGTCAATAATGTAAATATGCCCTCGTTCGTTTATGAAAATACCACAGATACGCTTACCTGCAAAAGTATCTCCATAGAATTCGAATCAAATACTAATAATACGAAGGCGATTGGGACAAAAACAAGCATTTATTATGGTAATGACAAGAAAGCGGTTGCAGAAAATTTCCCGTCCAGGGGATTTGAAAGTTCAGTGCAATATGGTGTGCATTTTGGTTTGGGATCATCATCCTCTGTCGATAGTCTTATCATTGTATGGCCGAATGGCGCAATTTCGAAGGAAAGAAAGCTAACGGCCAATCATACGTATAAGTTCACAGAACCCGACCTTGTGACCGTTGGTGAAACTGATCACTCCCTAAATAAATTTATCGCCCCGATCGTCAAACCCCCATTTTCGTTTAAACATATTGAAAACAATTACAGCGATTTTAATAGGGAACGTTTACTGCCTCAAATGTTCAATAATGAAGGGCCTGCCTTAGCTGTTGCCGACGTAAATGGTGATGCCATTTTGGATGTTTATATAGGGGGGGCAAAGAATCAAAGGGGAAGCCTGTTCCTATCGGATCTAAAAAACGGCTATGTTGAAATAACAAGACCCTTCGAAAATGCCACAAGATCAGAAGATACCGACGCCATCTTCTTCGATAGCGACAATGATGGGGATCTTGATCTTTACATTTGTAGTGGCGGGAAAGCTTTTTCAAAATACGACAGCAATTTACAAGACCGCTTGTTAGTGAACAATGGCCATGGAAAATTTATGAAGTCAGACAAGCCTTTGCCCTTTAAAACACCCTTAAGTTCTTCCACCGTTACGGCAGCAGATTTTGATAAAGATGGAGATTTAGATCTTTTTGTAGGGGGAAGATACAACCCCGAATTGTATGGGGAACCGACATCGAGTATCTTATTACAAAACAATGGAAACAATGATTTTTCGATTGCCGATCAGTCCGTTATGCAAAATTTAGGAATGGTTACCGATGCAAGTTGGACAGATATCAATGGAGACGATTGGCCAGACCTTGTCGTCACTGGCGATTGGATGCCAATTAAACTATTTATAAACCATTCGGGCACATTGAAGGACGAATCGGAATCCTTTGGGCTTGCCCATTCAAACGGTATGTGGTCTGCCCTAAAAATAGCCGATATCGATGGTGATGGGGATATTGATTTTATCGCAGGGAATGTTGGGCATAATTCCCTGTATAAAGAGGGTATGCGCCTGTATTTGAAAGATTTTGACGGGAATGGATTTGCAGAACAAATCATTTGTTACAAAATCGATGATGCATATTATCCAATTGTCGATCGCGACGAACTGATTGCACAAATACCAAGTTTGAAAGGAAAGCTACTCTATTATAAAGATTACGGTACGGCAACCTGTTCAGATTTATTTGGGGCGGAAAATTTGAAGGATGCCAAAATCCTGGACCTGAATAAAGTAGGTTCGACATTATTTTTAAATACCGGGAACCATTTTGAAGGCGTTGAATTACCGCGAGAAATTCAATATTCGAACGTGGATGCCATTGAGGTTATGGATGTAAATAAAGATGGGGTTTTGGATATCATTTTGGGTGGCAACCAATATCTAGTAAAGCCTCAGTTCGGGCGAATGGATGCCTCTAACGGTTGGCTGGTATTGGGAAATTTAAGCAGTGAACAAAAATATGGTTATAAAAGCGTTAAAGATCTTGGAATAAACGGGCAGATTCGGAACTTTGCCTTTCTTCCCTATCAAAGTAAGCTTTTATTATTAACAGCAATAAATGATGATGATTTTCAGATTTATGATATACAATAAAGAATTTCGGGCTACTGGAGGAATTCTCCTTTTTCTTATGTTATTTTCATGTCAGTCAGAGTATACGAAATTAGTCAATCTGGAAGCGCATAAGGGTTTACAGCAAGATAGTTTGCTTTTCGGAATGTCTTTCGGTGACACCAAAAAATCCTTTTTTGACCGTTGTGGCGAATTAAATAAAGAAAAATTGGTTTCACAAGGCCCTAATAATCGTTCGGTACAGTATCTGCTTTCGTCAAAACAGGATGATGAAAATCTTACTGCAATTAATATGCTTTTTTATGGGAACTTTGATAAAAACGATACGATGGTAGGTATGGATTTGGAATTCACATACAGGGCATGGTCACTTTGGAATAAGGACTATGAAGCTAAAAAATTATTGCCGGTAGTGAAGGACTCCTTGATGAAATGGTTTCATGGCAACCCATTTATTCCCCTTAAGCAAGAAACATCGGATACTGAACTATTTGTAAAGGTCGATGGCAATCGACAGATAACAGCGTATGCTAAAAATAATAAAGATGTTGCGGTTAGGATCGAAGATTTGAAGTTGAAATACCCAGAAAAATTCGAATGAAATTTACAATGCACTACAAGATTTATTTACGATTTATAGTATTGGGTATCCTCTTGGTATCTTGTGCTAAATATGAAAATAAGGCAGTCGAGTCCCAAACGCTTTTTCAATTGATGGATAGTACAGAAACAGGTATAAATTTCATCAATGATCTTACCTCCAACCAAAAATTCAACGTATATAAATACCGAAACTATTACAATGGTGGTGGAGTTGCCATCGGCGATATTAACAATGATGGCTTGGTAGACGTTTATATGACGGCCAACCTTACCCACAACAAACTCTACCTAAACAAAGGCGGTTTTAACTTTGAGGATATCACCGATAAGGCGAAGGTCGGAGGTGAAAAGGCATGGTCGACCGGCGTTACCATGTTAGATATCAATGCAGACGGGTTGTTGGATATCTATGTCTGTAATTCAGGCGATATTGCTGGCGATAACAAGCAAAATGAGCTTTTCATCAATAATGGCGATGGTACCTTTACCGAATCAGCGCACCAATACGGCCTCGATGACCAGGGCTTTTCAACCCACGCCTCTTTTTTCGATTATGACAAGGATGGCGACCTGGACGTGTACCTTTTAAACAATTCATATCGCTCGATCGGAAGTTTTAACCTGCAACGTAATGAACGTTTTGAAAGGGATGTCCTAGGTGGGGACAAACTATTGAAAAATGAAAATGGTGTTTTTGTCGATGTCTCCGAAAAGGCAGGAATTTATGGCAGCGTAATAGGTTTTGGATTGGGGGTAACCGTGGGTGACCTAAATGATGACAACTGGGAGGATATCTATGTTTCAAATGATTTTTTTGAAAGGGACTACTTATATATCAATCAAAAAGACGGCACCTTTAAGGAAGTGCTTACCGATGAAATTAAATCGATTAGTGGTGCGTCTATGGGTGCCGATGTAGCGGATATCAATAATGATGGAGAAAATGATCTTTTTGTTACCGAGATGCTCCCGTCTGAATACGACCGTCTAAAAACGGTGACCACATTCGAGGATTGGAACAAATATCAAAACAACCTTAAAAATGGGTATTACCATCAGTTTACGAGGAATATGTTGCAATTGAACAATGGAAATTCTACATTCAGTGAAATTGGCAGATTCAGCGGGGTTGAGGCCTCCGATTGGAGCTGGGGCGCCCTATTTTTCGATATGGACAACGATGGTCTCAAAGATCTTTTTATCGCAAATGGCATCTACCGAGATCTGACGAATCAGGATTACCTACAATACATTTCGAATGAAGCCGTGATGCAATCGATCATTAAGGACAGTACGGTCGATTACAATAAACTCATTGATATCATTCCTTCAAATATGGTGAAAAACCATGCCTATAAAAATCTGGGCAATCTTAAATTTGAGCGCTATTGGAGCTCTGGCTTGAACACCCCAAGTTTTTCGAATGGTTCTGCCTACGGGGATTTGGACAATGATGGAGACCTGGACCTAGTCGTCAACAATGTGAACATGCCCTCCTTTGTTTATAAGAATAATTCGGAAAAAGTCACCGGAAACCATTTTCTCAAGTTTAATCTTAAAGGCAGTGGGAAGAACACCAATGCTATTGGAGCTAAAATCGAGGTAATGTCGCCCGAAGAGAATCAATACTTGGAACAGCAACCCATACGTGGCTTTCAGTCAAGCATGGACCTACGCCCAAATTTCGGATTGGCCAAGGACGATTCCGTTGCCGTGCGAATAACCTGGCCCTTGGGCAAAGTTTCAAATCTTGCCCATGTGAAGGTAGATCAAATTTTGACTGTCGATGAAAAAGACGCCCATACATCAGAAAAAAATGCCTTAGCCGCCATAAAAGATATTTTTCATAAAAGCGATTTAAAAATCGATTACCAACACATTGAAAACCGCTTTGTTGATTTCGATCGTGATCGGCTGCTACCGCATATGTTGAGTACCCAAGGACCAAAAATGTCGGTAGGCGATGTAAACAAGGATGGTACCGATGATTTTTTTATCGGTGGGGCAAAAGGCAGCCCACCTGCCCTTTTCATAGGCAAGAACATCGGTTACCTAAGAAAGGATTGTCCGGATCTAGAAAAAAGTAGCGGTTTTGAAGATACTGCCAGTTTATTTTTTGATGCCGATAATGACGGGGATCTAGACCTATATGTATGCAGTGGCGGTGTTGAATTCTCACAGTTTTCCAGCTATTTAAAAGATCGCTTGTATCGCAATGATGGGAAAGGAAATTTCACCTTATGGCAATCCCAGTTACCATCACTATCGACCATCAATAGTACTTCGACCGTTATTGCCGATGACATTGATCATGATGGGGATCTGGATCTGTTTGTTGGGGAACGGAGTGTTCCCAGTCAGTATGGTGTGCCGGGATCTGGTTTTATTCTTCAGAACGATGGCGAAGGCAACTTTACGGATATTACCGAAAAGACGGCCCCTAGCTTAAAAAATATCGGCATGATAACCGATGCACAATTCATAGATCTTAACAATGATGGTTTTAAAGATTTGATCATTGTGGGCGAATTTATGGGCATAACGCTATTTGAAAATCAAAAAGGTCATTTCGAGCCCAAAGGGAATAATCAATTATCAAATTTAAAAGGGTGGTGGAACGTTATCCACCCGGTCGATTTGGATAATGATGGGGATCTTGATTTTGTTTTGGGCAATCATGGTGAGAATTCTAGATTTAAGGCGAGTCCAGAGAGACCGATACATCTGTTTGTAAAAGACTTTGACCAAAATGGTTTTAAGGACCCTATAATGACTTTTACGGCAGAGAATGGCAAACAGTATCCCTATAATTTAAGGCATAATCTCATTGAACAGCTCAAAGATCTTAAAAAGAAATTCCCAGATTACGCTAGTTTTAAGGACGCAAGTATTACCGAGATTTTTACGCCGGAAGAAATGACCGGTGCCTTAACTTTGGAAGCCAATATGTTAACATCGATAATTTTGATCAATAAAGGAAATTTTGGTTTCAAGATTGTAGAACTTCCAAAAGAGGCTCAATTCACTCCAATTTATGCCATAGAAACCCATGATTTTGATCAGGACGGGGATTTTGATATCGTGATGGGCGGTAATCTTTATGGCACAAAGCCCGAAGTCGGTCGCTATGATGCATCTTTTGGTATCTATCTGGAAAATTTAGGGGCGCAAAATTTTAAATACCATCCGGATGGCAGCGGTTTCTATGTCGATGGTGAACTGCGCGATCTTAAAATAGCAAACCATAAATTACTGGCGGCCAGGAATAACGATTCCTTGCTGATTTTTAACTACTAACGGATAATGATGAAACTTGTACCTCTATTTTCATGCATCTTGATCATTTTAGTTATTGGATGTAAGAAGACGCCAGAACCGACCATCCCGTCCGCTATTTCCTTTCATAATGTATCTGCAGATTCGAGCGGCATAGACTTTGCAAATATCCTTTCCGAAAAAGATGACCTCAACATCATTGAATACCTCTATTATTATAATGGTGGTGGCGTAGCCATCGGAGATATCAATAACGATGGTCTTGAGGATATCTATTTTACGGCAAACCAAACCCCTGACAGACTTTACCTAAATCTTGGGAATTTAAAGTTTAGGGACATTACCGAATCGGCCAATCTACAAATCGATTCTACCTGGTCTACCGGGGTGACCATGGAAGATGTGAACAACGATGGTTACCTTGATATTTACGTTTCAAAAGTCGGGAAATATAAAAGTCTAAATTCCCATAATTTACTCTATCTGAATAACGGGGATGAGACCTTTACCGAAGCCTCGAAAAAAACAGGCTTGGACTTCTCAGGGCTATCGACACAAGCAACATTTTTCGATTACGACAAGGATGGTGATGTTGATATGTACTTAATGAATCATTCAGTGCACAGCACCAGAAGTTATGGCAATGCCATTAGAAGAAATGAAAAGGATTCCATCGCCGGGGATCGGCTTTATGAAAATAAGTTGGAATCTGGAACTTTGTCGTTCGAAGATGTTACACAAAAAGCAGGTATATATAGTAGTCCCTTAGGCTATGGTCTTGCATTGGTCGCCTCAGACATCAACCAAGATGGATGGACAGATATCTATGTAGGCAATGACTTTCATGAAAACGACTATTTGTATCTCAACCAAGGTGATAAAACGTTCAAAGAGGTAAGTGCCGATTATTTTAACCATATGAGCCGATTTACCATGGGAGTAGACATCGCCGATATGAACAATGACGGCAGGTCTGACATTTTCACTTTAGATATGATGCCTTTCGACGCAGAAACCTTTTTGAAATCAGGAGGCGAAGATTCTGACAAGGTGAGCCTTATCAAGGATAATTTTGGCTTCGAAAGGCAATATTCGAGAAACAATTTTCAATTAAATCGTGAAAATTCCTCATTTTCAGATGTTGCCTTGATGACCGAAACCCATGCCACAGACTGGAGCTGGTCAGTTCTTATGGAAGATTTCGATAATGACGGACTGAAGGATATTTATATTACCAATGGCATATTCAAACGTCCCAATGACCTGGATTATATCAATTTTCTCAGTACTACCGATTTTAGTTCGTACGACAAATCCAAATCAGAGGAAATTGAAAGGAGACTTATCGCGTCAATGCCTTCATTAAAAATTGCCAATAGGCTCTTCAGAAATAAAGGAGATCTAAGTTTTGAAGATCTCTCTGATAAATCGGGTCTGGAGCCCTCCTATTCAAACGGTTCGGCAACGGCAGATTTGGACAATGATGGGGATATGGATCTTGTAATTAATAATATTGACGAAAAAGCAACACTCCTCGAAAATAAGAGCAACCAAGAAGGTCTTAACAATTGGATTGGCCTAAACCTAAAAGGTACAAGTGCGTTCCCAATAACTACAGGTTCTAAAGTAATGATCTATTGCAATGGAAAAGAATTCTACAAAGAACTGATTACCACTCGAGGATTTGAATCTGCCTCTACCAGAAAACTGCATTTTGGCATTGGAAACCTTGCCCGTATCGACTCGGCAAAAATCGTTTGGCCCGATGGCAAAATACAATCTATCAACAAGTTAGCTGTAAACCAGTATAATTCAATCAATAGGGATAGCACAAAGACGTTCCAATCAGGAACTATTAGACCTTCAAAATTTACGCTGACAGGGTTTCCATACATCCATATTGAAAATACCTATCTTGATTATGAACGGGAACCCTTGATGCCAGAAAAATTGTCTATTGAAGGTCCAGCGGTGGTCAATGCGGATTTCAACTCCGATGGCTTACAGGATATCTTTATCGGTGGTCCCGGTTTAGAGGCCCCTGTCCTTTTTATGCAGCAAAAAGATGGGACATTTACCGTAAAAAACGAAAAAGCCTTCGACAATGATAGCAATTATGAAGATGTAGATGCGGCTGCATTTGATCTCGAAAATGACGGGGATCTTGATATTTATGTAACCCGGGGAGGAAATGATCAAATAGAAGGCGATCATTATCTGGAAGATCGTATCTATATAAACGATAGTAAGGGTAATTTCAAGCCATTTATCTCTGTATTGCCAAAATTTAACGGCGGATCCGTAGCCGCAGCCGATTTTGATGGAGATGGCTTCGACGACCTCTTTCTAGGCAGTCGTTCGATCCCTGGGGCCTACGGACTTTCACCATATAGCCTAATCTTAAGAAATACCGGAAAAAGCAGCTTTGAGGTAGTCCAAATAGCCCGCTTCGGTATGATTACAGATAGCAAGTGGACCGATATTAACAACGATGGAAAGTTAGATCTTATCATGGCAGGAGATTGGATGCCCATTACCATTTTGATAAATAATGGCAATTCCAAATTCAGCAACCAAACCAAGGAATTTGGTTTGGCAAATACTTCCGGTATGTGGAATACCCTTTGGATAAGCGATCTCGATGGGAACGGATATGATGACATAATTGCCGGGAATGCAGGTCTGAATATGAAATGGAAAGCATCACCTGAACATCCCGTAAAACTATATCTGGCCGATTTCGACAAAAACCAACAATTGGATCCCCTGATTTTCTACGATTTTCACGGCCAACAGGTTCCTTTCGCATCCAAGGACAATCTTATGCGCCAATTGCCTATGCTACAAAAGAAATTCTTGAGTTATTCTGATTTTTCAAAAATAAAATCATTGGAAGACCTGACCGGGAAAAAACCGGATAGTGTTTTGGAAACAAAACAAGTAGATGAATTGCGCTCTATGATTTTTCTTAACTCGGAAAAAGAATTTACAGCGAATCCACTCCCAAAGGAGGCCCAAATGAGTAGTATTGAAGCGTTCTATTTAGATAAGGACCATGGGAATCCCGTTTTATACTTCGGCGGGAATTATATGGGCTATGTTACCGAATTGGGAAATAGCGATGCAAATCCGGGAGGTGTTCTGTCAAATTTCAACAATGGAAATTTCAAATCATACGAAAACCTACCGCTTCCCAAAAATCTCAGCATTCGCAAAATAGTAAAAATCGGGGAAGGGCACTATTTGTTTATTTCAAACAATGACAAGGCATATACAGTGCAGGTCTACAAGCAATAAATGGGTGCCTAGAAGACAATCGACTTCCATACAATAAAGTTGGCGCCTTCATAGTGCGAACATTTCAGAAACATATCTAGAAACTGTTTGTACCATTGCAAGTAAAACAATATCTTCATCGTCCACATTTATTTAGAGACAACATGTATGCGATTGGCTATGACATCGGTAGTTCTTCCATTAAGGCTGCCTTGGTTAAATCTTCGTCTGGAAGAAAGCTCTCCGTGGTAACAGAACCCAAGGTGGAAATGGGAATGATCGCCATTGAAAATGGTTGGGCCGAGCAAGATCCCCTTGATTGGTGGAAGTATGTATGCACTGCAACGAAGCGGCTACTTGAGCAAAACAACATTGACCCAAAAGAGATTACGGGCATCGGCATCTCCTATCAAATGCACGGTCTTGTTA
>JALHST010000045.1 GCA_022865355.1 Maribacter sp.
GGATAATCCTTGGGAAGAATTCCTTTTTTGATTTCCGCCAAGGCCCCTGCCAATTCAACACCCGTAGGGCCGCCACCGACAATCACGAAATTCATCAAGGCGTCCCTTTCATGCATTTCGTCGGTCAATAAGGCCTGTTCAAAATTTTCAAGTATCAAACTGCGAAGGTTAAGTGATTGCGGTATGGTCTTCATGGCCATACTATTCTTCGCTATTTCCTTATTGTCGAAAAAATTAGTTTTCGAGCCCGTGGCCAGTACCAAATAGTCATAGGTCAATTCTCCAATATTGGTCCGAATCAATTTTCCCTTGCGATTGACACTCAATACTTTTGCCAATCTAAAAAAGAAGTTGGGAAAATCCTTTAGGACTTTTCGTATGGGATACGCAATTGAATCGGGCTCCAAGCCGCCGGTAGATACCTGGTATAACAGGGGTTGAAATGTATGATAATTATGTTTATCCAATAGTACTACCTGCACTTCTTTCTTACTTAATCGTTTAGCAAGGGATAAACCTGCAAATCCGCCACCAATGATTACGATTCGGGGGAAATTTGATTTTGGGATGTTCATACCGAAATTTTATGGCGCTAAAATAAACAAACCACGCCGACATTGAAATAAGAATATTGCCATCAAGCCTTTAATTTCAATCATTTTGATGAGTTTGACGTAAGCATTTTCGCCAAATGATCCGGTAAATGCATCAAATTAATACAGCAATACCAGAAGAAATATTTTAAATGGCCCTTGGTTTGTGTATATTTAAAACCTGATAAAAACATACTTTTAAATGAAAAGATCGCTATTGTTAATCCCTGTTCTCTGTTATGGCATTTTTACCTTGAATGCGCAAAAGAAGGGCGAGGATGTTATCAAAAATTTAGATATCAAAGCCGAGTCGTATGGCACTATTGCCCAAAATATTTGGGATTTTGCCGAAATGGGCTATCAAGAAGAAAAAAGTTCCGCGTTGCTTCAAAAGACCCTAAAGGATGCGGGGTTCACACTAAAAGTAGGGATAGCCGATATTCCAACGGCGTTTATTGCAGAATATGGAAATGGCGCACCCGTCATTGCCGTCCTAGGCGAATATGATGCCCTGCCGGGGCTTTCACAGCAAGCAGTCCCTGAAAAGAAAACGGCTGGAAAAGCAGCTGGCCACGCCTGTGGCCATCATTTATTCGGTACGGCGTCTATGGCCGCCGCAATCGCCGTAAAGGATTGGATGGTTGCCAACAAGATCCAAGGTACCATCAGATTTTATGGCACTCCGGCCGAGGAAGGGGGATCAGGAAAAGTGTATATGGTACGTGCTGGTCTGTTCAATGACGTTGATGTGGCCCTACATTGGCATCCGGGAGCTCAGAATGCAGCCAGCGCAGGGGCTGCCTTGGCCAATAAATCGGCGAAATTCAGGTTTCACGGGATTTCGGCGCATGCCGCGGGATCACCTGAAAAAGGACGTTCAGCCTTGGACGGTGTCGAAGCCATGGACATGATGGTCAACATGATGCGCGAGCATATCCCGCAAGAAGCCCGTATTCATTATGTCATTACCGATGGCGGAAAAGCGCCGAATGTGGTACCCGATTTTGCCGAAGTATACTATTATGCCCGTCACAACAACCGAAAAGTAGTAATCGACATTTTTGACCGTATGGTCTAAGCGGCCGAAGGCGCCGCCCTGGGTACGGGAACCACCATGGACTATGAAATGATAGGGGGTACCCATGAATTGTTGCCCAACCTTACCTTGCAAAAATTGATGTATGATAATCTGGTAAAAGTGGGGGGCATCGAATACACCCCAGATGAAAAAGAATTTGCCGACAAGATTGCCATGACCCTTGGCTACGAAAAAGCCGATTTGGCCACCGCAAAAAATGTGCAGCCTTATGAAACCGAGGCCAGGGCCTATGGGTCTACCGATGTGGGTGATGTAAGCTTTACGGTACCTACCGTGGGAATGGGTGCGGCCACGTGGGTGCCCGGAACGCCCGCCCATAGTTGGCAAGCGGTTGCGGCAGGAGGCACCTCCATCGGTAAAAAAGGGATGATGGTAGCCGCCAAGACCTTAACTAGGACGGCGATCGATCTCTTTGAAAATCCCACTCTGGTGGCCAAGGCCAAAACCGAATTTTTAGAACGCCGAGGGTCAGACTTTAAATATGTACCCCTACTTGGGGATAGGGCCCCGGCCTTGGATTACCGTAATTAATAAGATACGCGATTTGTTGATAACGGGTGGTAATGCCATGGCGAAGCCAACGATTGAAATTCTTTTGCAAGAATCTGTTAGCCTGCCTGAAATAAGAATCCAGACCGGGACAAACGGGTTGCTCTGTCGGTAAAAATACGCGCAATGACGACCTATACAAAATGATCTGAACATTTTCAGTATACCAGACTGTAACAAATCAAAAAAAATAACTACTAATCAGTATCAACCCCTAATTTAAAAGTGCATAAAGAACTGGAGCACAAATTTGTTACAGAGCTTGAGAACAATCAAAATATTGTTCATAAGGTCTGTACGTTGTACACCAATAATCGAGATGCGCATAATGATCTTTTTCAAGAAATTACAATCCAACTTTGGAAAGCATACCCGAAGTTTCGGGGCGAATCAAAGTTCAGTACTTGGATGTATCGGGTTGCCTTGAACACGGCCATAACGTTATATCGAAAAAATAAAAGGAGCATACCTACACAGGATTACGAATCGGTCATTTTTAAGATACAGGCCGATGAATATGATGCGACCGAAGAACAGCAGTTGCGGCTCATGTATAACGCCGTAAGACAATTGGGTGATATTGACAAAGCATTGATTTTTCTTTATTTGGAAGATAAGGATTACACTGAAATAGCCGAAACCTTGGGGATTACCGAGGTAAATGTCCGGGTAAAGATGAACCGAATAAAAACGCGATTGAAAACCATATTGAATCCCTAGATATATGATAGACGAATTGGAACTTCTGAAGAAGGATTGGCAAAAAAAAGGGGGACAACATCCCAAATTATCCTATGATGAAATTTATAAGATGCTCTGGAAGAAATCTTCCTCGATCGTTAAATGGATCCTGATCATAAGTATTTTAGAACTCATCTTGCCAAATTTGGTCTACCTATCTCCGTCGATTCGTGAGGACATTTTTATAAAAGGGGCCGAAGACTTCAACAATTATTATTTGGCGATAATGGCCATTTATTATATCGTTGTCATCTATTTTATATCCTTATTTTATATGAGATATAAGGAAATATCAGTTTTGGAGAATGCTAAAAATTTAATGGCGCAAATCATTAGGGTGAGAACGACCGTAAAATACTATATCATTTTCTGCTTGTCAATGTCTTTGGTATTCGTAGCTTATTATGCCTTGGGCATCTATTTTAACGATGAGGTGCTTTTGTCAATTGAAGGGATACCGGAAAAAGTAAAAGAAGTTCCCTTTGAAAAAATAAGAGCGGCCGCCTTGTGGATCTTGATAATTGGTGGCATAGTAATTACCGCTATCGCCGCTTGTATTTATTTCCTTCTATACGGACTTTTATTAAGAAAACTCAAGAAAAATTATAATGAGTTACAACAATTAGACCTCTAAATCTTCTTGCGGTTCCTGAACCTTCGGTTTTCATTTTCGGCTTCATAGGCCAACAATTCTTCTTGCGGAATAACCTTTAGGAATGATGGGTGTTGCTCAATGGCATATTCCAACTTTTCGATAATCGATTCGAACGATTCGTTATCATAGTCGATTTCCAAGGGTTCCTTGATAACGACTGATTGGAGGATTCCCTTTTTTTTGACCCGGAGTCCCTTTTTATCGAAAGAACGCCGAAACCCGTCGATTACGACCGGCACAACGATGGGTCTGTATTTCTTAATTATATGCGCAGTTCCTTTACGCAAAGGCTTCCACGGGGTGGTTGTCCCTTGGGGAAAAGTAATGACCCAGCCATCTTTCAAAGCTTTGCCAATATTTGAAATATCGCTCATCTTTACTTGTCGATTCACATCCTGTCCCTCCGCTCGCCAAGTTCGTTCTACACTGATCGATCCGGCATAGGCAAAAATTTTGGTCAACAGACTTTTTTTCATGGTCTCGGCGGCGGCCACATAGTACAAATTCAATTTAGGGTTCCAGAGATATCCAATATTGTTGATATTGTCATCCCTTCCACTAAGACTTGCGTTGAACACATGGAACATAGCGACCACATCGGCAAAATAAGTCTGATGGTTGCTTACAAAAAGTACGTTCGAATCAGGTAAGGCCCTTATAATTTCGGACCCATCGATCTCAAGACTATTAAAGCCTTTATAACGCTGATGCGTCATAAGGCCCATGATGCGGATTAGCCATTTTTTTAGAAATAAAATATGACCGAATGGATTTTCCTTAAATATGCCCATAGGACGCTAAAATACAAAATGAGTTATAATAAAAGGGGGCAAAGTATTGAAATGTTGGGATACAAAGTGTACTGAACACTAATGGTTATTGAAGATCGAAAAATTTCTTCTTTTTTACAATATCTGTTTCAAAAGTTCCTTGATCTCGCTCAACATCATGGCCGTAGCACCCCAAACCGTATGGCCATTCAAATGGAAGGCCGGTACCTCGATTTCACTGGCATAGGAGGTACTTAGTTTTTGGGCGAAGATCTTGGCATCGTCCATAAAATCATCGAGTGACACCTCTACCAAGGCGGCCACCTCCGCTTCTTCGAGTACAAAAGGACCTGAACTTTGATAGAGCCCTACAAAAGGTTGTACTTCAAAATTACTGGGTGGAATGTACACTTTGCTCAAAGATTTTAGAATTTGTACTTGATTACGGGGAACACCGACCTCTTCTTCGGTTTCACGCAGCGCGGTAAACGACAGGTCTTTATCACCTTTTTCATATTTACCGCCAGGAAAGCCTATTTGATTGGAGTGAATACCCGCATAGGTCTTGCGGAGAATGAGCAGCAAGTTAGTCCGGTGCTGCAAATTGGGATAGAACATGGCCAATACCCCAGCTTGTTTGGCATTGTTTTTATTCCATTTGTTTTCCTGCATCAATTGAATACGGGCTGCCGGAGCCATTTTAAAATGGGATGCTTCGCCCGGTAAGGGTAGATTTTTTATTTTTGGTATCTTTTGAGAAAATAAATTAAATTCCATGGGAATAAGACAATTCACTTTGATCACAATATTACCATTATTTTTTCTATCGTCCTGTGGCGATCAGCCTGATAAAAATAAGCAGGAAAAGGTGAACAATACCGAGACACAATTGAGTGAAACAAAGGATACGATGCCTCAAGCATCGAAGGCCCCGGAAAAAAAGGAGCAGGAAAAATTTGTCCTGACCGAGGAAAATGCCATCGATTTTTTTTTCAATTACCAAAAGCAACTGAAGGACCATATGAAAGTAAGGTTCACCACAAGTTTTGGAAATTTTATCGTAGAACTCTACGATAACGTTCCTTACCACAAAGCCAACTTTATCTATTTGACCCGGATGGGATATTTCGACAATACGCAGTTTCATCGGGTGGTCAAAAATTTTATCATACAAGGCGGCAATTCAGATGACAAGGCCACCGCCGACAAAAGACGGGAAATAGGGCGTTACCTCCTGCCTCCCGACACCAGAAAAGGGTATCGTCACGATCGCGGTACCTTGTCAATGCCCAGTAGTGAAATTAACAATCCACATATGTTGGCCTCGCCCTATGAATTTTTTATCGTAGTTACGAAGCCGGGAGCGTATCACTTAGATGGAGACTATACGCCCTTTGGCAAAGTTGTCGAAGGGATGGATGTGGTCGACAAAATAAATGTCGTTCGCGTGGGCAAGGGCGACTGGCCATTTCAGAATGTGTATATCAAAAAGGCCGAGGTTATTGAATAGTGGATGGTTTTTGGAATTTGGCCCCTCCCGGGAGCTATCGTGGTGGAATTTGTTAAGATGTGAACTGTCTATACATTCACAATACATAATACCCCCTATGTATCGATTTTATAAATGTTCGGCAAGGCAATTTTAAAAGTAACGGCCAGGAGACGAATACCAATAACGACCACAATGGCCGCACTGTAGGCAAACGTATCGTCAATGGGTAATTTACGAATTAAAAAATAACTGATTCCTCCAAGAATACAGGCCGTTGCATAGATTTCCCTTCGGAAGATTACCGGGATTTCATTGCATAGTATATCCCGGATAACCCCACCAAAACTTGCGGTCATGGTACCTAGCGCAATACACATTATTGGTAAAAGTCCCGCTTCGAGCCCCTTTTCGATACCTACCATAGTATAGAGTCCGATGCCAATGGTATCGAACAAAAACAAAGATTTTCGAAAGTGCCTTAATTTATCACGGAAGAATATCGCAAAGACGACGGTACCAAGAATAACAAAAACGTAAATCGGGTCTTGCATCCATCCTACGGGGGTATTGCCTATTAGCATATCACGCAAAGTGCCACCGCCTACCGCAGTCACAAAAGCGATTATAAAAACGCCGAAGAGATCCAATTTTTTCTCCATAGCGACCAATACTCCTGATATGGCAAAAGAAATAGTCCCTAAAATATCTATGACACTATAAAACATGTTGTAAATTCAATGAAGTGGTAATGATGTTATACTATCTACTGGTCGCCAAAAAGGAGAACAGCATTATTTTTTCGGAGCGGCTATGCGCAATACTAAGAACCGTTAACTTGATTGAAACGACAATGAAAAAAAAGACCGCCATGGGCCCGTCAATACCCTTCAAATAAGATTTTTTGTGCCTGTAGATTGGCCCCAAGATCATGTGAACCATCAAGGGCATATTGCATAAAAATGATTTTTTTTGCCGGTGGTATTCCCCAGTTTTCCCATCGGTACCTATCGGCTATCGGTTTTCTGCTGCGCCTATTTTTCTTTAATAGAAGTTCCAAGGCCAATCCCGAAACAGCACCCCCTAAGGTTGTAAATAAGATGTCATTATTGTCCCAACCGTCGTATTCATTTTTATCAATATTCTCTTTCACAAGCCCAGCGGCCAAGCTACTGCCTACGGCACCTGCCCATGTCCAATACCGATTGCCCTTGAATATTTTATTTGCCGTATACCCACCTACCGCACCAATCGCAAATCCGACACCAAAATGTTTTAGTTTATCAACACCGATCGTTGATTGGGCCTGGGTTGCCCAAAGAGCACAAAAATAAAGTATACCAACTAGCCCACTTCTCATTTCAATAGCGTTTTTTGTTCTAAAAAACCGTTAGTCCCATCACTATTTTTCCCAATATTAACTGAGAAAAGGGTTTACGGCCTACTCCAAAATATAGCATGGCTATGTTATAACAAAAAAATAATAAAACCTAACCATATGACATAAAGACGACCCAAGGCAAAATTAAACGATATCTGTAAAATGGGCAAAATGAGCTCGCCTTTTCCCGCAGTTCAAACACCTAAGTTGCAATTGAAAAATTGAACAAGTAATCATATTTTTTTCCTTCTCTCGCTACGCTCCCAAAAAGTTATATCCGAACCAATGGAATTAAAAGCGCGAAATTGTATCTTGGTTGCGAAAATTGAAATAATGGTCAAGGTTCGGGAAAAACTTGAATGTATCTTGTTGGTAGACGATGATGAAGCCACGAACTTTATCCACTCTTTGGTCATTAAAAAAATGGCCTGCGCCAAAGAAATCGTTACGCGGGAAAATGGATTGAAGGCCTTGGATTATTTGAAAAATAGTGGCTTAGGGGATTTCCATCGGCCTGATTTGATCCTTCTTGACATCAATATGCCCCATATGAACGGGTGGGAATTTCTGGAAGCCTATAAATCACTTGACGAAAATCAGAGAGCCAAAGCGGTCATCGTGATGCTCACCTCTCCGCTTGGCCCCGATTTAGCTGAAAAGGCCAAAGAAATTCCGAATATCTCAGGATTTATGCAAAAACCTCTGACGACCGAATCTATGGAAGGCCTCCTCAAACACTATTTTGATTAACACCTGAATATATATAGTGAATCGTGAAGCTTCCACACACTTAAATCCACATTGAATTATGAACCCGTTTAAAAAGATTTTTTTATTTGTCCTGACCGTTATTTTCTTCGTTTCATTTTCGACGATTCGCGCTCAGACCTATGCTAAAAATGGCATGGTAGTTTCTTCCGATCGCAACGCATCCGAATCGGGGGTGGCCATTCTCAAAAAAGGGGGCAATGCGGTGGATGCCGCGGTTGCCACCGCATTCGCGCTCGCCGTTACACATCCATCCGCAGGAAATATAGGTGGTGGCGGATTTTTAGTATATATGAATGCCAATGGGGAAGTAACCACCATCGATTTTCGTGAAAAAGCCCCGTTGGCAGCCACGAATGAAATGTATTTGGATAAGGAAGGCATACTTGTCGAAGACCTCAATCATATGAGCATAAAAGCGATCGGGGTACCGGGAACGGTAGCTGGGTTGTACCTAGCCCATCAAAAATACGGAAAACTATCCTGGGCTGAAGTGGTGCAACCGGCGATAGATTTGGCCGCAAATGGGTTTATCTTCAATTGGTCGCTTTACGATGATGCCGTTGCCTTTCAAATGGATGCCAGTGCAACAGCATTCATGAAATCGTATTTTCATAATGAAATGGGCGAGCTACTGCAACCCGGCATGAACTGGAAGCAGCCCCAGCTTGCCAAAACCTTGACATTGATCCGGGACAAGGGTCGGGATGGCTTTTACAAGGGAGAAATCGCCACAAAAATCGCTTCCTTTATGAAAGAAAACGGCGGTATTATTACTAAAAAAGATCTTGACACATACGAAGCCATTGAACGCAAGCCGATAAGGGGTACTTATAAGGGCTTCGATATCTATTCGATGCCACCCCCGAGTTCAGGCGGGGTAGCACTTGTTGAAATGTTGAACCTAATGGAGCTAGCCGATTTTAAAGAACTTGAATTTAATTCGACCGACTATGTGCATTTTTTGACGGAGGCCATGCGAAGGGCTTTTGCCGACAGAGCCCAATATTTGGGAGATCCCGATTTTAATATAGATATGCCCTTGGATCATCTTACTTCAAAAGCCTTTGCACAAAAACGATTTCAAGAAATTGATATGTCCCGGGCATCGGTCAGTGATTCTACCAAATTCGGACAATTATACGATGGGGAAAGCACGACCCATCTATCGGTAATGGATAAGGATGGCAATGCCGTATCGCTTACCTACACCTTGGAGTATAGTTATGGTTCGCAATTGGGATCTCCCGAGCTCGGATTCATATTTAACAACGAAATGGGCGACTTCAATCCGCAGCCCGGCGTAACCAAGTCGGATGGCCAGATTGGGACCGCTCCCAATCTTGTAGCACCCGAAAAACGAATGCTCTCAAGCATGACCCCTACCATTGTAGGTAAAAATGGGAAAGCCTATTTGGTCATCGGAAGTCCTGGCGGTAGGACCATCATCAATACGGTATTCCAAACGGTGTTGAATGTTTTGGAGTTCGATATGCCCATTCGTAAAGCGATCGAAGTCCTTAAAATACATCATCACTGGCTTCCCGATGTGCTGGTGTATGAAAAGTATCTTTTGTCGCCCGATACGAGAAAGTCTCTTGAAAATAGGGGCCACACCCTATGGGGATACGATAACTTAGGGGCTCTGATGGGCATTACTTATGACCCGAAAAAAATGATCCTTACCGGGGCGTCCGACTCCTCCCAGCCCGATGGTGGGGCTGTTGGCTATTAAAAGGAACGAATGGATATTATTAAATTGGGCAAGTGACTAATGATTGCTAATTTTATACTGTAAATTTTTCAATTCAAAAAAGTATGCAAACCATATTAGGAGCTGGTGGGGCCATCGGAATTGAGTTGGCGAAGGCCCTCCCAAAATATACGAACCATATACGCTTGGTGAGTCGTAATCCCAAAAAAGTAAACGCGACCGATGAATTGTTTCCGGCAGATCTGCGCAATGCCGAAGATGTCAAAAATGCCATTCGAGGTTCATTAGTGGTGTATGTAACGGTCGGATTTCCATATAGTTTAAAAGTATGGCGGGAGACCTGGCCCCCTTTTCTTAAAAATGTTATAGAAGCATGTGAGCAAGAGGGCTGCAAAATGGTTTTCTTCGATAACATTTATATGTACGATAAAGACCATTTGAACGGCATGACCGAGGAAACACCTATAAATCCTCCGAGTAAAAAAGGACAGGTACGGGCACAATTGGCCCTTATGGTTATAGATGCCATCAAATCGGGGAAATTAAAGGCACTCATAGCGCGATCCGCTGATTTTTACGGGCCGAACATTGCCAATACCAGCATGTTGAACGAAACGGTAATTAAAAATCTCGCCAAGGGCAAAAAGGCAAATTGGCTGGGTTCGTTGAATGTCAAACATTCCTTTACCTATACCCCCGACGCCGGAAAGGCGACCGCCATTTTGGGAAATACCGAAGACGCCTATAACCAAGTTTGGCA
>JALHST010000002.1 GCA_022865355.1 Maribacter sp.
AGGGACAATCAGCAAACCGGGGACCTTATTTTGGATAACAATGATCTAGAACGGGAACGCGGCATAACGATTACGTCAAAAAACGTTTCCGTTGTATACAAAGGGGCTAAGATCAACATCATCGATACTCCAGGCCACGCCGATTTTGGTGGTGAGGTCGAGCGGGTATTAAATATGGCCGATGGGGTCTTGCTGTTGGTAGATGACTTCGAAGGCCCGATGCCACAGACTCGGTTTGTGCTGCAAAAAGCCATAAATCTTGGATTAAAACCTTGTGTTGTAATCAATAAGGTAGATAAGGAAAACTGCACGCCCGAAGAAGTGCATGAAAAGGTGTTTGATTTGATGTACGAACTAGGTGCCGAAGAGTGGCAACTAGATTTCCCCACCGTATATGGTTCAGCGAAGCACAATTGGATGAGCGATGATTGGCGGAAACCCACCGACAATATCGAACCATTATTGGATATGGTATTGGAACACATACCCACTTTCAAAGCAAAGGATGGTAATACACAAATGTTGATCACCTCGTTGGATTTCTCATCGTTTACCGGGCGAATAGCCATCGGAAGATTGCAAAGGGGAACGCTCAAAGAAGGGCAACAAATAACCTTGGTAAAACGCGATGGTAGTATCGTGAAATCGAAGATAAAGGAACTTTTCACCTTTGAGGGACTCGGAAGATTGAAGGTCAAGGAAGTCGTGACGGGGGATATCTGTGCCATAGTCGGACTCGAGAGCTTTGAAATCGGGGATACGATCGCCGATCTTGAAAACCCAGAGGGGCTGAAGACCATCGCCATTGATGAACCTACCATGAGTATGTTGTTTACTATTAATGATAGTCCGTTTTTTGGAAAAGACGGGAAGTTTGTAACCTCAAGGCATATTAAGGAACGTTTGGAGCGGGAACTTGAGAAAAACCTGGCATTACGTGTCAATGCGACCGACAGTGCCGACAAATTCATCGTATTCGGCCGTGGAGTATTGCACCTATCGGTTTTAATCGAGACGATGCGCAGGGAAGGGTATGAACTGCAGATCGGCCAACCCCAGGTAATCATCAAGGAAATCAATGGAGTCAGATGCGAGCCCATCGAGCAATTGACCATCGATCTGCCCGAAGATGTCTCGGGAAAGGCCGTAGAGATGGTTTCTATCCGTAAGGGGGAAATGACGAGTATGGAGGCCAAAGGAAACCGCATGATATGCGAGTTCATGATACCTTCGCGCGGCATTATCGGCCTGCGAAACCAATTATTGACGGCAACGGCCGGTGAGGCCATTATGGCACACCGCTTTTTGGAATACCAACCCATGAAGGGAGATATTCCACAAAGGCAGAACGGTTCGTTGGTATCTATGGAAAAGGGAAAGGCAATACCCTATTCAATTGACAAACTACAGGACCGGGGCAAGTTTTTTGTGGACCCGGGAGAGGATATTTATGAGGGACAGGTAATAGGGGAAAATTCCCGTGGTGACGATATGACCATCAATATCACGAAGACCAAGAAATTATCGAACGTACGCTCATCGGGTGCCGATGATAAGGCCAAGATTGTACCCGCCATCAAATTCTCCTTGGAAGAAGCCCTGGAGTACATTCAAAAAGACGAGTATGTTGAAGTAACACCAAAACATATACGCCTTCGTAAAATTTACCTGACCGAGGTAGATCGAAAGCGTAACAAGATTGCCTAATAAAGTAACGTATCAAGTCAATTATAATAAACCCGGAACCAAACTGATGGATCCGGGTTTTTTATTTTCTACACCCAATGTGCTTAGCGGGAATCAATGCCTAGCCGCGGCTGCCGCTCCAATAATTCCCGCTGTGTTCTCAAGAAGGGCAGGTATTACGGGAGTTTTGATCTTTATTTGATTTTTGAATTCGTTCCAATCCTTGGAGGCACCCCCACCAATGATGATCAGGTCGGGGGCGACGATAAGTTCTACAAAATACAGAAATTTATTAAAACGTTTGCCCCATTTCTTAAAGGTAAGTCCTTCGCGCTCCTTGGCAGAGGATGCGGCCCAAGACTCAATTTTGTCATATTTCTTATAGGGAATCTGACCCAATTCAAAATTCGGTAGCAGTTCCCCGTTCCAAAATGCACCACTGCCCAAGCCGGTGCCTACCGTAATCATGATGACCAACCCTTTTTGGTCTTTCCCCATACCATAATTCATCACGGCATAACCCGCAGCATCGGCGTCATTGACGACGGTAAATGGCTGCCCGGTTGCTTTCCTAAAAAGCTCTTCAACATTTAGCCCAACCCAATCTAGGTGAAGATTGCCTTCCGAATAACAGATGCCTTTTTTAATAACAGAAGGAAAACCGCACCCTACGGGGCCATGATAATCAAAGTGCTTGACAATTTGGGCTACTACGTCTGCCATATCATTTGGCGACCTGGATTCCGGTGTCGGGATGCGGTAGCGCTCGGTTATCATTGCTCCGGTTTCCATATTTACCAAACCGCCTTTTATCCCAGATCCCCCAATGTCGATACCAAGTATTTCCATAAAAACAGTTTAGCTGTAAGCACCGCAAAGAAACAAAACTTTTATGAGTTTTATGGCTTGATTCGTATTTCCCACAAGTTTGTATATTTAGGAATTCGACCCCTCCCTCCCGATAGCTATCGGGAGCTATCGGGGTGGATTTTGGAATTTATTTCAAACTAGCATTCCACGGTCTTTTAAAAAATCAAAGATTCGCTTGTCTACTTCCGAAACCATATCCCTATCGGCATAATGTAACCAAACCATTGCTTCAATAGGCGGACTTGGCTCCAATTTTCCCTGACAATTCCCCGTATAGTAGGTCATCCGGGTGAGGACACCCGGGGCGTGGGCATCGGCCTGGGCCTCAAAAACACCAATGAATTTCAGGGTCGGCAGCAGCAATTCAACCCCTAAACTCTTTTTCATTTCCCGAAAAAGTGCTTCTGCATCCGTTATACCGGTTACTCTTTTTATGTATGGAATTACATATTTTTCGGCACCCGCATATCGAACGCTTAAAATTTGGCCCGCGACGATATGCACCCACGCTAAATGATCGACGATCTGATCCGAGGGTTCTATATAATAATCGATGGAGTTTAAGGAATGGTTGGGATCAATGAGATCCAAAATTTTATCAATGACTTTTCCAAAACCGGTTAAGGTTCCCAGTTGGTTATTTCGGCCCAAAGCACTCGAAATGGTCTCATCCCGATTGCCGAATTTATAGCCCCCCTTTTTTTCCCAGAGAACATTCAACAAATGTTGCATCAATACATTGCCCAGCTGATCGATTGATATCGCAATTTTTAGGAGGTATTCACCAACCCCCTTAACACCTTTGGTAAACAGGCCATGCAACACCCCATACAAAAAACCGAACGGACCGGTTACAATAAAGAGCACTAAGGATATTAAAAAAAGTAAAAATCCGATAAGCGGATTGGCTTTTTTATTAGGTCGATACGCAACTTTTTTGATAATCATGGTAGGGAAGGGCTACGTAGTAGGGCTCCATTTCCCCCTAAAGTTAGGAAATATTGTTTTTCCTTAAGGGCTGCGCATGATAAATGCCAAAATATCTATCTGGTTTTAGTACTTGGGGAAGGCGACTAGGATGTCAATCCGATATTTTTCTTCCATCCAGCAAATGGACGATTCTTTTCCCATACTGCGCATTTTTCTCCGAATGGGTCACTTGAACAATGGTTACCCCTTCATCGTTTAATTGCTTAAATAGCTCCATGATTTCCTCGCCTTGTTTCGAGTTGAGGTTCCCCGTCGGTTCGTCGGCAAGTAATAATTTGGGCTTGCCGATCAAGGCGCGGGCAACCCCCACCAATTGTTGCTGCCCGCCGCTTAACTGGGTTGGGAACAAATCTTTTTTGCCTACGATATTAAAACGGTCGAGCATATCGGCCACCATGGCCTTCCGTTCACTACTGGGAAGCTTTTTATAGAGTAGGGGCATCTCAAGATTCTCATATACGGTCAGTTCATCGATTAGATGATAGGCTTGGAACACAAAGCCGATATATTGTTTATAGAGGTTGGAACGCTGTTTTTCCTTTAAGGTATGTGCCGACTCGTCCAAAAAATTATAGGTTCCTTCGTCAAAGGTATCGAGCATACCGATGACATTCAGCAAGGTTGATTTCCCAGATCCGGAAGGGCCCATTACCGAAATAAATTCCCCTTCCTCGACCTCAAGATTGATGTCCTTTAAAAGAAAGACTCTTTGTCCGCCCTGTTGTACCCACTTAAAAATATTGTTGAGTTGTAGTAACATTATTTTCCTAATTTATTGTTGCCTTCTATCTTGCTCCCCTCTTCAGTCCCGATAGCTATCGGGAGAGGGGAGATGAAGCCCCGCCTGCGGCGGGGAGAAAAGGGAAGTTTTGTTTTTCCTGCCAAATCCCTCCGTCTTCCCACCCGAGGCGGGAATCCACCTCCCTTTTATGAAGGGAGGAGCTATTTTATTCGGTACGTAAACTTTTAACTGGGTTCACGATGGCTGCTTTTATACTTTGGTAACTTACCGTTAGTACGGAAATGACTAAGGCCAAAAAGGCGGCCAGAACAAATACCCACCAAGGAATATCAATGCGATAGGAGAAATCTTCCAACCATTTGTTCATCGCGTACCAGCCAATAGGCAGGGAAATTAAAATCGCAATCCCGACCAACTTTAAGAAATCCAAGGTAAGTTTGGTCGATATCTGGCTTACGCTTGCCCCTAGTACTTTTCGAACCCCAATCTCCTTCACCCGCTTTTCGGCATTAAAAGCCGCTAGACCAAATAAACCCAAACAGGCTATTAAAAGGGAGAGTATAGTAAAAATGATAAAAATATTTCCCAATCTGCGCTCGCTTTGGTAGGTATCGTTAAAGGAATCCTCCATAAAATAATAGTCAAAGGGTTGCCCAGGTACGATAGTGTTCCAGATGCCTTCAATACGGGCAATCGTATTTGAAAAATCGCCTGCTTCCAATTTAATCGCCATGGCATTAGCCTCATTTCCAAGATGAAAGCTAAGCGCATCAATATCCTCTCGTAACGAATCAAAATGAAAATCCTTTACAACTCCGATAATGCCATAATATTTTGGGTTTTCAGTGCCCAAATCGTTGGTATACCGCTTGCCTAATGCTTCTTCGGGGCTTACTCCCATAATCTTTACAGCAGTCTCGTTCACAATTATCGCGGTGGAATCATTACCGAACTTTTTATTGAAATCACGGCCTGCAATGAATTTAAAACCCATGGTCGACGCATAATCGTAATCTACATCCCAAGTCTGCATCGTAATAGCATTTTCTTGATTAGTAGCCCCTTCTTCGGGACTAAAGGCGGTGTTACTTCGGCTTGAGGGCGTCGGAAAAAAACTGCTTAAGGTGGCATTTTTCACAGACCCTAATTGTTTTACTTGTTCCTTGAAGGAGGCTACTTTCGCACCGGCGGTGTACACGTCATTGATGATCAAGACCTGATCTTTGGAGAATCCCAGATCCTTGCCTTGAATGTACTTTAACTGTTGATATACTACTAGGGTACTCACGATCAAGAATATCGAAATGGCAAACTGAAATACAACGAGCGAATTTCTGATTTTCCCCCCGCCAACACTTTTCTGTCCCCCTCCTTTCAATGCATTGATAGGCATAAACCGAGACATGAAAAAGGCAGGGTAACTTCCCGAAAACAGGCCCAATACGATGGTAGACCCCAACAATATCATCCAGAAAACAGGATTGGCAAACGGAATGGAAATATGTTTATTCGCCAAGGTATTGAAAAAAGGAAGCGCTATCAACGCAAGAACAAAGGCCAATGCCAGGGATAAAAAGGAAATCAAGCCCGATTCTACCAAAAACTGGCGAACCAAATCTACTTTGTTCGACCCTAATGTTTTTCGTACCCCCACTTCCTTGGCCCGCTTCAGGGAATGGGCTGTGGAGAGGTTCATGAAATTAACACTTGCCAAAACAATAAGAAAAATGGCGATAAATGAAAGAATATAAATACTTTGTATATCATTATTGGCCGAGATTTCCGCTACCAAATGCGAATGTAAATGAATATCAGTCAAGGGAATCGTGCTATAAATCAAATGATTTCCTGCTGCCTTGAACTGTTCTTCGGTTATCCCCGGCATAAATTGCTGCACACCCGGAATGACGTATTTACCTAAAAAGGCCCGCAAGGGTTCTTGTATATCATTAACATTGGCAGAAGGAATCAGTTTAATGAAGGTTTGGTAGTTATTACTGCCCCAATTGACTATTTTAGAGTCTTCATACCCTTCCATCGCCTCAAAAATGGTGTAGTCCCTTAAAAACGAATTTTGTGGCAGATCCTCAATGACCCCGGTGACCCGATAGGTCTCTTCATTGTTCAATAATAGACTTTGCCCGATGGCATTACTGGCCCCAAAAAGTTTCTCAGCAGCCGTCTTTGCCAATATTAATGTATTGGGTTCCGTTAAAGCGGTCTTTGGATCTCCGTTCAATAGCTTTATGCCGAACATTTCGAAAAAAGTGGGATCCACGTAGGTGGTCTGTTCTTCTTTTACATTGGCTTCTGCATTTGATCTTCTTATCAATGCGCTACCGCGCGTTCTAAAACGGGTTACCAGCTCCACTTCGGAAAAATCGTTTTTTAGCGCATCGGCCATCGGAGCAGGGGATACGGCATACTTTTGGGTATCCCCGCCAAATTTGATATCCACATCTATTCTATAAATACGGTCGGCATCGGCGAACATTTTGTCATAGCTCAATTCGTCGTAGATGTATAATGAAATAAGGAGTCCGCCTGCCATACCAATGGCAAGTCCGAAAGTGTTCAGGAAAGTAAAAAAGGGCTGCTTTTTTAGGCTCCTCCATGCGATTTTGAAATAATTTTTAAACATGGTTCTTTGATTTATTGTTGTTCGTTGATGATTGATAGTCTTTTGTTCTATGTTTTCCGTCTTAACGTTGTGCTCGTTTAAGTAAATACATCAATTTATTCACCTTTCGAGGACTAGGGGGCTTCATTCGGTACGTAAACTTTTTACCGGGTTCATAATGGCGGCCTTAATACTTTGGTAGCTCACTGTCAATATGGCGATACCCACGGCCAAAAGGGCTGCGATGGCCAATACCCACCAACTGATTTCTATACGATATGAAAAATCTTCGAGCCATTTGTTCATGACGAACCAACCGATTGGCAGGGAAATGAGGATGGCAATGCCTACCATTTTCAGAAAGTCGGTCGTCAATTGATAACTTATTTGACCAACACTTGCTCCGAGAACTTTTCGTATCCCAATTTCCTTTGTGCGCTTTTGGGCATTGAAGGTTGCAAGGCCAAATAGGCCTAGGCATGCAATCAAGATCGACAGCACGGTGAACACCACAAAAATTTTGCCTAAGCGTTGTTCTGCCTCATAGGTAGTATTAAAGGATTCGTCCATGAAGCGATAACTAAAAGGTTGGCCAGGCGCCATTTTGTTCCAAATACCTTCAATACTTGCGATGGTATTCGAAAAATCGCCAGCTTTTAATTTTACTGCCATCAAGCCTGTAGAATTCCTCAGGAAAAGACCCAAAGCGGCAATATTTTCGCGCAACGATTCATAGTGGAAATTCTTTACCACCCCGATAACCGTATAAAATTGAGGTTGTTCTAACTCAATATCTTGCGACAGACGTAGTCCCAACGCTTCTTGGGGACCTACCCCTAAAACTTTCAGTGTTGCTTCGTTTATAATTACGGCCGCAGAATCTGAAACAAATTGTGTGTCGAAATTACGACCGGCAACGAGTTTCATATCCAGTGTAGACAAATAATCATTATCAACATCCCAAGTCTGCATTTGAATGGCATTTTCCTGATCTTTAAATCCTTCCTTAAAAAAGGAACTATTTGATCGGGAGGAGGGGGTGGGTAAAAAGGAACTTAAGGTAGCACCCTTCACTTGGCCCAAGCGGCCTACTTCTTCCTTAAACGCCTGTACCTGACTACCCGCTGCATAGGTATCCTCGATAAGAACGACTTGGTCTTTTGTAAAACCAAGATCTTTACCCTGAATATATTTCAATTGTTGAAAAACTACCAGTGTACTGATGATCAAAAAGACAGAAATGGCAAATTGGAAGACGACCAGCGAGTTTCGAATATTTCCACCGCCCACTTTGCTTTGGCCACCGCCTTTTAGTACTGTCACGGGCATAAACCGGGACATAAAAAAGGCGGGGTAACTCCCTGAAAAGAGGCCTAAAATAATGGTCGCAGAAAACAAAATCAACCAAAAAATGGGATTTGCATAAGGGATGGATAGATTTTTACCCGACAGATTATTGAAATACGGAAGTAGTACAATTGCTAGGACTATGGCAACCATAAGGGAAATAAATGAAATTAGACCAGATTCGGTCAAGAATTGTCTGATAAGATCTGTTTTGTTAGATCCCAATGTTTTGCGAACCCCAACTTCTTTAGCCCTTTTTAATGATTGGGCGGTCGAGAGGTTCATAAAATTCACACTGGCCAAAACAATAAGGAACAGCCCAATAAATGAGAGAATATATACATTTTGTATACTGCTATTCGCGCTTAATTCAGAATCTTTAATGGAATAAAGATGGATGTCGGTCAACGGCATGGTGTGATATCTTAAATAATTGCCAGATGCCTCAAAGGATTCTTTTGTGATTCCCGGAAAATATTTTTGTGCCCAAGGCAACATATATTTTTCCAACATTCCTTGCAACGGTTCTTGCAATGCTTCAATTTTTGAATTCGGTATGAGTTTAATGAACGAATAATAGTTATTGCTGCCCCAATCGTTCTCTCGGGAATTGGCATAACCTGCCATCGCCATGAATACGCTGTGGTCCCTTAATAAAGAATTCTTTGGCAGATCGTCAATCACTCCCGTCACGGTATACGTATCGGTGTTGTTTAACAACAGGCTTTGCCCTAGAGCATTTTTTATCCCAAAATGTTTTTCCGCAGCAGTTTTGGTCAATACCAAGGTGTTGGGTTTGGTCAATGCGGTTTTTGGGTCACCTACCAAAAGCTTTATTCCGAAAAATTCAAAAAAAGTGGAGTCGGCAAATGTTGCCTGTGGTTCTTTTGTATTGGCCTCGGCACCTGTTTTTCTGAGCAACATGCTACCACGATCCCGAAACCGAACGGTCGTTGCAATTTGAGGAAAATCCCTTTTCATGGTCTCAGCCATAGGGGCGGCTGACTCCGAAGACTTCATTTCATTGCCGCCAAATTTTATGTCAGTATCTATGCGATAGATACGGTCGGCATCGGCGAACATTTTGTCAAAACTAAGTTCGTCATAGATATAAAGCGAAATCAGAAGACCTCCTGCCATGCCGATTGCCAGGCCAAATGTATTTAGAAACGTAAAAAACGGCTGCTTTTTAAGACTTCTCCAAGCGATTTTTAGATTGTTTTTAAACATGGTTTATTAATTTATCGAGGTTCGTTGATGATTGATTGTCTTTTGTTCTATGTTTTCCGTCTTAACGTTGTGCTCGTTTTAATTAAATTCATCAATTTATTCCCCTTTCGAGGGCTAGGGGACTTCACTCCGTTCGCAAACTCTTTACCGGATTCGCATTCGCCGCTTTTATGGCCTGAAAACTTACCGTAAGAATCGTAATCGCCATGGCCCCGATTACGGCCAATGCGAAAATCCACCATTTTAAGATTATATGGTACGGGTAATCCTGTAACCATCCGTTCATGATATAATAAGAGATAGGTATCGCAATAAAACACGAAATAATAACCAGCTTTAAAAAGTCTTTTGATAGCATATTCCATACACTAAATGCCGATGCGCCCAATACCTTGCGAACACCAATTTCCTTGGTTCGCTGTTCGGCAACAAAAGAGGTCAATCCAAACAGGCCTAGGCAGCTAATCAAAATGGCCAAGGAAGTAAAAACTCCGGATAAAGTGCCGATACGCTGCTCCGAGGCAAATTTTTCCCCGTACTTATCATCCACAAAATCATATTGGAAAGGAATATCTGGAAAATGTTCCTTAAAAACCCGTTCAATGATCGCCAAGTTTTGACTTGCACTTTGTTTCGGATTAAGCCGTAGGTTATAATAATTGCCGTTTCCTTCTTTATCAAATACATAAAGCCCCTGTTTTACAGGTTCGTAAGGGGATTGGGCAATAATATCCTCGACCACACCGATAATTTTCAATGGGGGTTCGGGATTCTCCTTATCGTCATCTTTGATTAATATGCCAATGGGATTGGTAAGTCCCATGTATTTCTTAGCCGTTTGATTGATGAGTACGGCATTTGAATCAGTGGCAAATTCCCTAGAAAAATCCCTTCCTTCCACGATTTTCAAATTGAGCGATTTCGCGTATTCGGGTGAGACTTCCGTCCATGCCAGATCTTCTTGAAAGTCTTCAGGTTTTCCTTCCCAATCAAACCCACTTCGATTCGACCAAATTTGCGTGGTCGGACTACTTGAAGTAGACAGCTCAACAACGGCACCCGAATTCAAAAACTCACTGCGCATGAGTTCATATTTGCCGATGAAGTCTTGGCTCATCGTCGGAATTTGAACCAAGCCCTCTCGATCATACCCCACAGGTCGGTTCTTGGCGTAATTGATCTGCTGCATTACGATGACCGTGCCTATAATAAATGCCACTGAAACTGTGAATTGAATGACTACCAAGATCTTTCGCGGAAGACCGGCATAGGGTCCGGCCTTAAAGGTACCTTTTAGCACATCGACCGGCCGAAAAGAGGAGAGGTACAAGGCGGGATAACTGCCTGCTACCAAGGCAGTGACTAAAATGAATGCGAACGAACTCAGCCAAAAAATGCCATTCTCCCAGGGAAAGGAAATCACTTTTTTAGATAGGTCGTTAAATTCATTCAATGATAAGAGTACAATTAATATGGCCAAACAGTAAGCGAGTAATACAACCAAGAAAGATTCACTCAAAAATTGGTTGATTAATTGGTTTCTTTGCGAGCCTACCGATTTTCGGATGCCGACTTCCTTCGCCCTTTTTTCAGAACGGGCGGTACTGAGGTTCATAAAATTGATGCAAGCCAAAAGCAGCACAAAAGCACCGATGATACCGAACATCCAGACATACCGTATGCGTCCACCGACTTGTTTCCCGTTTTCGAAATCGCCCCTTAGATACCATTGTCCCATTGGAAAAAGAAACAATTGCGGATTGAATTCGGCCGAATCTGGGTTCAAATTCTTTTTTATATCCTTAATCTTTGAGGTTATTTTTTCCATTGTGGTGTTGTCGGCGATTTGCACGAACATTTGAAACGAATTGTTGCCCCAATTATCCGAGGCATCTTTAATCCAATCCTGGGCAGTAATGTATTTTTCCCAAGGCATTAAGAATTGGGCATCGTTAAAGGAGTTGTTGATCGGGATGTCTTCATACACCGCAGTAACTTCCATATCATATTGGCTATTTACCTTAAGCACTTTGCCAATGGGGTCTTCATCCCCGAACAAGGCATCGGCAACCGATTCGGAAAGCATGATCGAATTAATTTCGCGCAGTCCGTCTTTATCCCCTTCTAATATTTTTAGGTCGAGCATTTCAGGAGCTTCCCGTTGTATAAAATTACCGGTCTTGGAAAGGCTCTTTTCCCCATAATTCAGGTATTGTGAATTGTTCCATGAGGACATAACCAGATGCTTGAAATTATCTGAAAATCCGTCTCGTAAGGCCTTTTCCAGGGGTCGTGGGATGGCGGGGCCTGTACCTGTTTCCCCATTAAAGGTCTGGGATTGAAATATCTGGGCGATTTTGTCTCGATTCGTAAAGTAATCGTTATAAGTAAGTTCGTCTTCGATCCAAAGGCCAATGATCAGTGTTACTGCCATTCCAAGGGCTAGTCCACCAATATTAATGGCAGAATACCCCTTGTTCTTCTTTAGGTTTCGCCAGGCAATTTTCAAATAATTCCTAAACATGATGCTCAATTTTAACTGATGAATAAACTCTAGGTACACTTTTGACCGATCTGGAAACTATTTGGCCTGCGGCCAGACAAGCCTAATATACCTTCTAGGTCTTCTCCGCTTGAGGGTCGGCAGGTCTATAGCATTGCCCCGATAGCCCGATTATGGCTTTCGGTAACAATCTGACCGTCAAACAGATTTACAATGCGATGCGCATAATGCGAATCATGATCCGAGTGGGTCACCATGACAATGGTCGTGCCTTCCTGGTTCAATTCGGTCAACAAGTTCATGACCTCAGTGCCGTTTTTAGAATCGAGGTTCCCCGTGGGTTCATCCGCTAGGATTAGCTTGGGATGGGTCACGACGGCCCTGGCAATGGCCACCCGCTGTTGCTGTCCGCCCGATAGCTGATGCGGAAAGTGTTTTTCACGATGGGCGATCTTCATGCGCTCCAAGACTTTCATTACTTTTTCCCTGCGTTCCCCCTTTTTCATTTTAAGGTAGATTAACGGAAGCTCCACGTTTTCGAAGACCGTTAGCTCGTCGATCAGATTGAAGCTCTGAAAGACGAAACCTAAATTGCCCTTTCGCAGTTCAGTACGTTGGCGTTCCTTGAGGCCGCCAACTTCATGCCCGGCAAATTGATAATGGCCTTCCGTCGGATTATCGAGCATTCCGATGATATTCAACAAAGTTGATTTACCACAACCGGAAGGCCCCATGATGGCCACAAATTCGCCATCTTCGACTTTGAGATTTACTTTGTTCAGTGCCAAGGTTTCGACTTCCTCGGTGCGAAAACTCTTTTTTAAATTCTGGATGTTTATCATTGTTTTTAGATTGGAATTCATATTATTAAAGACTGTACGCCTTCGATCGATGTTACAGTTTATTTATATTTTAACTCCTCCTCCGGCAAGCGGAATAAGGGCAAACTTCATTTCAACACAATCCGCTCGGCTTCGCCGAAACTATCATAGTTGCTGGTAATTACCTTTTCGCCGGCTTGCAATCCTTCCAGTACTTCGTAATACCTTGAATTTTGTTTCCCAATTCGGATATTTCGGCGAATGGCCTCGTCGCCATCCGGACCGACGACAAAAATCCATTGTCCGCCGGTACTTTGAAAGAAACTCCCTTTCGGTAAAAGCAGGGCATCACTCGATTCCCCCAACTGCAATTTGATATTATAACTCTGCCCGGTACGAATGGTTTCGGGCTTTTCACCGGTAAATACCAGATCGACCTTGAATTTTCCGTTGCGTACTTCGGGATATACTTTTCGCACCCGCAGGGGATATTCATTTCCGTTTCGTTCGAGGAGGGCCGTTAGATCTCGGATAACCCGGTCGATATAATGTTCATCGATCGATGCCTCGATCTTGTAATCGGTAAGCACATTGATCTGGCCAATACGTTGCCCTTGCGCAATATTTTGGCCAATTTCTGCATCTAAAAAACCCAGCTGTCCATCAGCCGGGGCGCGAACGTTTAAATGATCCAGACGTTGATAGACCATACCCAA
>JALHST010000046.1 GCA_022865355.1 Maribacter sp.
AAAGCAGTTCTAGATAAGAAAATAGTGCGAAATATATTTGTGAACCTGCTATCGAATGCCATAAAATATTCTGATGCCGGTATAGCTCTTTCTGCCGAAGTCGGGGCGGGACACATGACGATTCAGGTACAAGATCAAGGAATCGGCATTCCGGAGGAAGAAAAACAACACCTCTTCAAAAGATTTTACAGGGCCAAAAATGCGGAATACATTCAAGGAACAGGTTTAGGACTTAGTATCGTTGATCGTTATTTGCAATTCATGGGGGCTATCGAATTTACAGCCAATTAAATAAAGGAAGTGTTTTTACCATAAAATTACCCCAGGACGATCTGGCCACTAATTTCTAATAAAATCAATACGGCCATAGATGGCCAGGACCGATTTGATAAAATAAAGCGGCTGCGTCCCAACCTCATCGTTAGGGATATCAATATGACAAAAATAGATGGTTCTCAATTGCCCGTCAAATTGGGGAAACATGTCGATCTCTAATCGATTCCGGTCCTATTATTTACTTCAAAAAGTGAATAAACCGATTTTTTATAGGGTATTTCGCTGGGCGCAAACTACGATTTCGTAAAACCTTCAGATGTAAACTACCTTTTGGTCTCCATTTGGGCTTGCCTAAAAACTCGGGATATAAATTATAAACCGAATTTTTTATTTTCTTATGAACGTAAAAATTTTATCGATTCCCTATTTTTGAAAAAATCAATGAACGAGCATATGAAGATTATTTCATGGAATGTTAACGGTATTCGGGCCATTGTAAAAAAGGATTTCTTTGACGCCATTAAAAAAATAGACCCTGACATCCTTTGTTTGCAGGAAACCAAAGCACAACCCGATGAAGTAAAAGAAGCCCTTTCTCCCATGGAAGTCTATAACATCGATTATAATTCGGCCGATAAAAAAGGCTATTCGGGCATCGCCATTTTAAGCAAGCAAAAAACCATACAGCTCACCATGGATATGGGCGTGCCCGAACATGATTCGGAAGGTCGCATTTTATGTGCCGAATTCCTTGATTTTTACTTGGTCAACGTATATGTGCCCAATTCAGGCCAACAATTGGAACGCTTGGAATATCGAAAACAATGGGATGCCGATTTCTTGAGGTATCTCAAGGACTTGGAGCAAAAAAAGCCGGTTATTGCCTGCGGCGACTTCAATGTCGCACACCGACCCATCGACCTAAAAAATGATAAATCAAATTATAACAAAACGGCAGGCTACACCCAGATCGAAATCGATGGGATGGACCATTTTATCGACTCCGGTTTTGTGGATACCTTTCGACACCTGCATCCCAATGAAGTAGCCTATACCTACTGGAGCTATCGTTTTAAGGCACGGGAACGCAATACGGGCTGGAGAATCGACTATTTTTTAATCAGTCGTTCCCTGATCGATAAGGTCAAATCGACTACCATATTCTCAGAGGTTCTTGGTTCGGACCATTGCCCGATCGGACTCGAAATTGATTTATAACCCTACAAGATGCAAGCACCTTGAGTCAAAGTTTCTTTACATAGCCGAAGACCATTTTTTTGAACTCCTTAAAATCATTGGTAAAAACGTCCATTCTCTCTTTTAGGTTGCGATGTTTGGCACGGTATTCTGCATCGGCCAATCCCTTTTCTCCTTTCTCAAGCCGGGACAAGAGTTTTTCATGTGAAACGATATCGTCTACCAAATAATCAAATAGGTGCTCGTGCAGCTTATCGAGGTTTAGGAGCATTCTACCATATTCTGATTTTATATCTTCCTTTATTTCCTTTTTACGCAATAATTCCCCGAAGAATTTTGTTTCAGCCTTCCAAAAGGCGGCAATTTCCAACCACTCCCTACTTTCTTGATGCAGCACATCCAAACCGGCTCCCAATAAAAACTCGGTTTTCAAATTTGACCCTTTCTTTTTCATACTATTTTATTTTGTTTACTCGTCCTTCATACCCAATCGTGCTTTAAAACTTGTTTCCAGGATTTTACGGGCATTTTCAAGAAGTTGCTGAACCTCCTCCAAGTCTCGGTTCATTATTTTCGTAATCTCCCACAGATCGAATTGGTGTTCGGTATATAGTTCGAAAGCAATTCGCATGCGCTTTGGTAATCGCTTCAGGATGTTTTCGGCATGTTTCCTGATATTTTCTTGGCCCAGTTCCTTGTCTAATTTGGCGACCATTTCCTGGCTTTCATCCTCTATAAAAACATTTTTTAGGATATAGTCATTTTTCGGATAAGAAATATCATCCAACTCATCGATCATGACCAGATCCCCATCGCCATCCGTACTGTATTTTTCAACCATTTCATCCCTTTCGGGTTTGGAGTACTCATCGATATTCTGCAAGAAAAGTGCATCGAATTCTTCCTCGACCAGGGCATCTTCCAATAATTTATCGGCGATATTAAATAGCCATGGGTGCAAATCCTTTTTATTTTTGTCCGTATCGAAATGGTCATATACCTCAATATAAAGTTGGTCAATAAAGTCATCGGGTTTATACTTGCCCTTTGACATATTTCCTTTCGAGACCGCCGTGGTCAGGCGTTTGTTAATATATCTTTTAACTTCTGGCAGCACGCTCATCAACAAGGCGTTGAAGGCAGTCTTATTCTGCTCTTTTTTGAACTTGGCCAGATCAGAAAATGAATTTGCAACGAATAGGTGAAACTCTTTTGTACGCTCAGAGTAATTTACGATGTCTTTCATACCCTTTATCCTTTTATAACAGTTGATAATCTGGTAAAAATGCGAACTTATCGCATTAAAAAAAATGACATTGGTCAGTAGCCAGATCCTTTAAAAATTTGGAAATGATTCATGTGATATCGGGAAAATTGGGGGGTAGTTTCAGGCTTTCAGAAAGAAGGAATCAGCAGAAATAGAGGCATACCGTGCTTCTGATGTACCGTCAAGCAAAGAAGTAATAAATGCCGATTATTAACCTATA
>JALHST010000047.1 GCA_022865355.1 Maribacter sp.
TGAGGGCCTGCGCCCTCTATAGCGCGCCAAAGGCGTGCGTAAGAGGGTGCAAATATAAATGTTTTTTCAAAACACTCAAACAAAAAAAACGTTCTATTTAAAAAGCCATTTGTACAGGTCATTGCCGTTGGCGAACAACAACAAGGCGATCAACAGAAAGAACCCCGTCATTTGTGCGTATTCCAAAAATTTGTCGCTCGGTTTTCTTCCGGTAACCATTTCGTATAGCAAGAACGTGACATGGCCCCCATATAATGCGGGAATGGGAAGTATATTCATAAACGCCAGGATGATCGAGATGAAGGCCGTAGCGCTCCAAAACGAAGGCCAGTCCCAAGCCCCGGGAAATAGACCCCCAATAGCGGCAAAACCACCCACGCCCTTGTAGGCCCCGGTCTCCGGATTGAAGATTTTCTTCATCTGCTTGATATAACTCGAAAGTGTGCTTACGCCTTTGTTTATCCCGGCCGGTATCGATGCGAAAAAGTTATATTTACGGGTCTCGACCTTTAGAATGCCCCTGGCTTGCAGATCGGCAAAACTCACACCGCCAAGACTCACCCCGATAGTGGCCGAATCACTGATGACCACCGGAATCTCTTTGCGGGTGGTATCATCGCGCTGTACCGTAAGTATCGCTTCCTGATCCTTTAGATCTTCGAGTATCGGCTTCGCCTGATCAAAATATTTTATGGCATGGCCATTGATCGCCACGATTTCATCCTTGGCCCGAAGCCCAGAGTCCTTATTGGCAGACTCGGGCGATACGCCCCCGATGATAAAGGGAATGCGCGGACTCAAAAAGCGAATTTTATCTTCATCCTCTAACAAAGTGGCTATAAAATCGACCGGGATGTCTTTGGTGATGGTCTTGCCATCCCGAACGATGGTAATCGAATTTCCATTGACGATGTCCATAAAAATGGCGTTGAAGTCCGTTATTTTCTTCCCGTCAACGGCGATTATTTTATCTCCGGTCTCGATGCCCAATTTGTCGCCAATCGGCTTCTCGGTAACATACACGCCGTCCTTCAAACTATCTGCCGGGATATATTGATCTCCGTAGGCATAGGCCAATCCGATATAGATCACCACGGCCAATATAAAATTAACCGTAACCCCGCCCAACATGATGATCAAACGCTGCCAGGCCGGTTTACTTCGAAACTCCCACGGTTTGGGTTCTTCCTTCATGGCCTCGGTATCCATGCTCTCATCGATCATGCCCGCTATCTTCACATATCCGCCCAAAGGCAACCAGCCAATGCCATACACGGTATCTCCGATTTTCTTTTTGAAGAGCGAGAACTTAATATCAAAGAAGAGATAAAATTTTTCTACCCGGGTCTTAAACAATTTTGCAGGTATAAAATGTCCCAATTCATGTAGCACAATTAAAATTGAAAGACTTAAAAAGAATTGTAACGTCTTTATCAGTATTGGATCCATCCTTGTTTTCTAAAATTTAAAGGGACAAAAGTACGTCTTTAACATCTCTTAAAAAAGGAAAGTATTCGAACCCATTTCTTTTTAAGAAAGTTTTAGCAAGGCATGGGCATGAAACAGTTGAATGGTTTCTGGGACTAACGTACCTTTGCCGAAAAGAAAATGCGGTCATTTTTTGCCAAATATAGATTGTTCGGGGTAGTTTTATTCTGCGTTTCAGTGGTCATCGTGTATCTTTTCTACAATGCCCTGAAACCTAAGAAAACATTGCCCATTTATGAGCCTTCTATGGTGAATCCCGAATTGGTGGATAGTAGCCTGTTCTACGTTAAAAAATACCATACCATCGCAGATTTTGCATTGATCAACCAAAATGGAAAAAAAATCACCCAAGCTGCCTACAAGGATAAAATTTATATTGCCGATTTCTTTTTTACGACCTGTCCCAGTATCTGCCCGATCATGACCAAAAACATGGCCGATATCCAAAAGCGTATCCTCAATGACGATGCCGTATTGTTGTTATCCCATTCGGTCACCCCTGAAATCGATTCGGTGGCCCAACTAAAAAAATATGCCCTGGAAAAAGGCGTTGATGATCGAAAATGGAATTTGGTTACCGGCGATAAAAAGCAGATCTATGACTTGGCCCGGAAATCGTATTTGGCGGTTAAAACCGATGGCGATGGAGGCCCATACGATATGATCCATACCGAAAATTTTATTTTGGTCGATAAGGAACGCAGGATTCGAGGCTTTTATGACGGCACCAAAGGCGAAGATATCGATCGGTTGATGGACGATATCGTGATTTTGGAAAATTCGTATAAAGAGTAAAAAACCACCCCGATAGCTCCCGATAGCTATCGGGAGGGAGGGGCCGCACCGACGTCTTCACGAGGAGCGCCAGCGACGCGGTGATCTGTTTCTTTTGGCCATTGATTCAAAAGATTGCTTCCCCCGATTGATCGGGGTCGCAATGACGTCTTCACGAGGAGCGCCAGTGACGCGGTGATCTGTTTCTTTTTGACATAGATTCAGGGGATTGCTTCCCCCGATTAATCGGGGTCGCAATGTCGTCTACGGCTCACTACGCACTGTTCTCTGGCAATATTTTTTTTCGGATTAACCTTAAAATCTTCCGTTTTTTACCTTACTTTTGTCCTTACCTAGAATCAATCTAAATAAAAATTGATAGTCAACGTTGCACAATTAAAGCGAGGCCAGAAGGGCATAATCAAAGAATTTGCCGATGACATTCTGCCCATAAAATTACTCGAATTGGGCTGTCTACCGGGAAATACCATTGAATTGGTACAAATCGCGCCCTTCAAAGATCCTATCTACATCAATGTGAATGGTTCACACATAGCCATACGTCGATCTGTGGCACTACTCATCGAACTTGAACTCCTAGAAGATATTTCCCAAACATGAGCAGACAGATCAACGTGGCACTTATCGGAAACCCGAATACAGGCAAGACCTCGGTCTTCAATCAATTGACGGGGCTTAAACAAAAAGTGGGGAACTATCCTGGCATCACGGTTGAAAAAAAGGAGGGTATTTGCAAACTCCGCAGGGGCGTAAAGGCGCATATCCTTGATTTACCGGGCACCTATAGCCTCAATACCACTTCATTGGACGAGAGTGTTGCCGTGGAATTGTTGCTGAACAAAAATGACAAGGACCATCCTGATGTCGCCATTGTCATTTCCGATGTCGAAAACCTCAAGCGCAACCTGTTGTTGTTTACCCAGATCAAAGACCTTAAAATCCCCGTGATATTGGTCATCAATATGGCGGATCGCATGTCGAAAAAAGGGATTTCCATTGATATTACGATGCTTGAGCAAAAACTCGATACCAAAATAGCCCTTGTAAGTACTCGGAAGGGAACAGGTATCGATTATTTAAAGGAATTGATTTCGGAGTATAAAAATCTATCTACCACGGCAGTCGTTGACACCTCCGTTATAGCTCCGGAGTATTTTGAACGTCTGAAAAACGCCTTTCCAAAACAAGACCTTTATAAACTATGGCTTGTCATTACGCAAGATGTCAACTTCATGCCCATAGAAAAAAGTCAGATCAAAGACTCCTTGATTTCCTTTGCTACCAAGTCGAAAACAGAGTTGAAGCGGCTGCAGCAAAAGGAAACGATTTTACGCTATCAATTTATAAATGGAATTCTAAAGGAAACCTATAAAGTTGACATCAATGCCGCCAAAGGATTTCGCGCGACCCTAGATAAGATTTTGACCCATAAGGTCTTTGGGTACGTTATTTTCTTCTTGATCTTGCTGACCATTTTTCAGGCGATTTATGACTGGAGCAGTGTTCCCCAAGACTTTATCGACCAGTTTTTCCTTTCTGCCAGTGAGTGGGTGAAAAAGACGTTGCCCAGCGGGTTGTTTACCGATTTGATTGCCGAAGGTATTCTGGCCGGGATAGGCGGAATCGTAATGTTTATTCCCCAAATCGCCTTTTTATTCCTTTTTATTTCCCTTTTGGAAGAATCTGGCTATATGAGCCGTGTGGTATTTTTGATGGATCGGGTCATGCGACCCTTTGGCTTGAGTGGTAAAAGCGTCGTTCCCTTGATTTCGGGGACCGCCTGTGCCATTCCAGCCATTATGGCGACCCGAAATATTGAAAGTTGGAAAGAACGCTTGATAACGATTTTGGTGACCCCGTTCACCACGTGTTCTGCGCGGCTTCCCATTTATCTCATCATCATCGCCCTGGTCATTCCCGAAGGACGTTTCTTAGGCCTGGGCTATCAGGCCCTGACCCTCATGCTATTGTACCTCATCGGTTTTGGGGCCGCCATTTTTTCGGCCATGATCTTAAATAACATTTTGAAGATCAAAAGCCGCACTTTTTTTGTTATAGAAATGCCCAATTATAAACTGCCGCTTTTTAAAAATGTGGCGTACACCGTTTGGGAAAAGACGAAAAGTTTTGTTTTTGGTGCAGGAAAAATCATTTTGGCGATTTCAATCGTTCTTTGGTTTTTAGGTTCAAATGGGTATTCTGATAACTTCAAGAATGCCGAGACTATTGTTACAGAACGAATTAATAACCAAGGTTTTACCGAATTCAACCAAGCAAGTATCACACAAAATTTGGCGAATTATCGCGTGGCATTTATCGATAGTATCTCGAAAGATGAAAACAATGCCCAACTCCAAGGCTTTGCCCAAAATCTTGAGCAGCGCAAGGAAGCACTTGTTGAAAAAGCTACCAAACAGGAGATTTCGGGCTTTAAATTAGAGAATTCATATATCGGACATATCGGTAAGGCCATTGAGCCTATCGTTCGACCTCTTGGGTATGATTGGAAAATTGGTATCGCCGTATTGACGTCCTTCGCGGCCAGGGAAGTCTTCGTGGGTACCTTGGCAACTATTTATAGCGTTGGCAGTGATGAGGAGGAAACCATAAAGCATCGTATGGCGGCCGAAGTCGATGCACATACCGGCAAGCCCCTGTTCAATTTGGCTTCCGGTATTTCCTTGCTCTTGTTCTATGCCTTCGCCATGCAGTGCATGAGTACCTTGGCTGTGGTAAAACGGGAGACCAATTCATGGAAATGGCCAGCGGCACAGTTAGTGATTATGAGCCTTTTTGCGTATATTGTAGCCTTGATTGCCTATCAGATCTTAAAATAGCAAAATGAAAATTAAGGCACTGCCATATAACGTAATGGCAGAGTTTTTGAGGCAGAAAGTATATAAAAATTAAGGAACCCATAGGCTGGGTCAACATTCCAGGCGCTCGGTTTTTTATAGAGTCTAAAAAATATGAACCTTCTTCAAACCATCTTGGCGTATAGCACCCTGGCCGTAGCCATCGGTTACCTCGTTCTGAAGTTTTTCGTCCCAAAGTCGGTATTTACCTCAAAAAAAGGGCGGGGCAAAAGCTGCGGACAAGATGATTGCGGCTGTCATTAAGGCCTATTCCAACACTTCCAAGCGCTTATCGAACGGTATTGGGCGTTAAATAAATCGAAATACATCCTAAAAAAAAGCCAAAAAAGAAGGATATTCAAGAGAATGTTCCTTGTTTTGTCATTCATCAACTTGATCGCCGTTTATGGTTAAACTCACTTTTTGGTATTTTTTTTACGGTTTCGTCCTAAGTATGGTGCCGATTCATGCCCAGACGTTGACTTCCATTATAATTGATTCTGCCACACAGAAACCCATTCCCTATGTGAGCGTTCAATTGAAGAACAAAGGAATGATTACCAATGAGGAAGGCCGTTTTACCTTTCTGATCGACAAAAATATCCAGAAGACCGATTCGCTATTCATATCATGTATTGGGTATGCCTCCGTCGCCAAGCCTTTAAATCAATTTACCGAAAACAGCATTGTCCTCATTCCCAAAGCCATTGAACTGGATCCGGTCATTGTCTCCAACAAGCAATATTCTGCCGAAGATATTATTGAGCTGGTCAAAAAAAATCTTGCACGGAATTACACGCAACAGCTTACCAAAAAGCGCCTGTTCTTTAGGAAATCGTCCTTTCAACGAATGATCAAATCGGATTATACCATTAAAAAATCGACCATCGATGCCTTTAATAAAAAATTCATCGATAGCGTGATCCGTACCATCCCAAAATCAAATAGCTATTATACCGAAGTGCTAGGAGATCTATACGGTAATTATGACAAAGAAAAACAAAAACTGGCCTTGATAAAGGCTTCCGAACTCTATGACAAGAATATGGAGCTCGGTATGAATAAATTGGAAGAAAAGTTCAATAAAATCATAAAAGAAAATGTAAAGACCGATTCGTATTTTAAAATCAAATCAGGCCTGTTCGGAACCAAGGTAGATGCCGACGAAATATTTGGAAAAGATATCGATTCAACCGATGTTGCTGCCGTAAATCAAGAATTGGAGAAGGCCAAAAAAGAAGAGGAGGAGCGAAAAACGAACTTTGCCTCCTACAGAAGAAATGCCTTGGGCGAGATATTCAATAGCCTTCCCATTCAGGAAGGATCGGATCTAAACTTCCTGTCGAAATCAAACCGCTATGATTTTACCCTAAAAGATTTTACGTATATGGGCAACGATGCCGTATATGTCATCGATTTTGAACCAAAACGATCGGAAGACTTCAAAGGCACCCTCTATATAAATTCAGATGATTTCGCCTTGATCCGGGCCGATTTTGTAAACGTACAATCTGTAAAAACCTTTAAATTATTGGGCCTTTCATTAAACACTTATTTGTCAAAAGGGAAGATAATTTTTTCGAAGGGATCTGATAACCAGTATGGCCTGCGGTATTTTGAATCGGAAGTAGGCAATCGAATGGGTGTGAAGCGACCCTTGAAAATCATCGAAAAGAACCGCCATGTAAAAGGCCGCAATAAACAGAATGAACTATCGGGTAACGTGGATCTTGCCTTTACGAACATTGATAAAAATGAAGTCGTGGTCTTTGAGTCTGAAAGTCTTTCTCCAGGCTCCTATGATGCCTTTACCGAAAATAATACGATACTCCCAACCTATATGCCTTCCTACGATCCCAAATTCTGGCAAGGCTATAATATCATTGAACCCAATGCCGCCATCAGGGAATTTACCTCAACAGAGGAAAAGTTAGAGTAGATTTTTTAAAAAAGAATAGAATAGTATTCCCCATCCCAGCACTAAAAATAGACCGCCGATCGGTGTGATAGGTCCTAAAAATCTGAGTTTTTTGCCTTTTGAGGCGCTTAAGACGAGGCCATAAATGCTAAAGGAAAACAAAAAAGTGCCGACCATAAAACAATAGACCATATTCTTTTCCAAGGTCGTTTCCAAATTGAAATTGAAGCCGAGCACCAACAAAAGAATCGCATGGTACATCTGGTATTTTACCCCCGTCTCAAAACTTTTCAATTGGTCTTCTGAAAGGGTCTTTTTAAGGGCATGCGCACCGAAAGCGCCAAAAATGACGGCTAGAAAACCATATAGGGAACCAACCACTTGGGACAAAAGGACCATAGTTTGACTTTTTTGTCAAAGGTATCAATAGTTCGTATGGCCTGATTGAAAAATTGACAATTAAAAAACCCTTGGCCTAAAGGCACGGATATTAAAAAAACATTTTTATGATCACCCCTTCATGTCATAAAAGAAATGTTCCTTGACAATCTTTCCCTCTTTGACTTTGTAGACGGCAATTTCAGAAGATTTTGAACGTTGGCCAGAGGGTCTATAGGTGGTATCCATTTCAAATTTTACCGAAAACCAGGTATCTGCTATGACCAGATCGGATGCCTTGCTGCTGTGCATCTCAAAAGTGTTGGCCCACCATTCCGCTTTTTTCATAACGGCTTCCATTCCCTCCAATCGGGCCATGTTGTCAGGGCCTTCCTCTTCAATACTGATGATTTTAGGACTGTAAAGTTCTAGATACGCTCGTTGCCATTCCCCCTTATTGCACCATTTGACCAATTTCTCGGCAATCTCCTTTGTTCCCATTTTCATTGTTGTTTCCATGACGATATATTTTAATTGATTCGCCCATGAAATTACAACATTTTCAAGTTCAAAAAATGGGATTAACTCAGGATTAACAGGGTGTTAACGGTCACAAATGCTGACCTTCTACCCAGCCCATATTTTGAAGTCATTTCGCCAGGATACGATGATAACGATATAAAAATTCGTACGGTAATTACTCCTCTTTTTTTAACAAAGCCATTTTGGCCTCCAAAAATTGATACAAGCTGTTCGTTTGGGTCGAATCCTTAAAATTGACGTAAAGCAGTAATGAATCCTTATAGACCAATTTTATTTTATTTTGCGTAAAATTATCCACAAATACGTTCACTTTTTTATCGGAAAGCGAATCCTTGAATTCCTTATAAATGCCTTTCCCTTTATCCAAAGCCGAAAATCCGTTCAAGCGGATCATCGGAGGTATTTTCTCTACCATGAGCACACTGTCCAAATCGGCGTACTTAATTTCTTTGTAATAAAAGCCTGATAAAATCTGCATGTGGTCAGGCTTAATTTTCATCCAATTCTTATAATGGGCCAATAAGGCCAGCAAACAGATGATCACCGTCAATACGGCTAAAAGATTCCATTTCCAAAAATTCCTCGTTCGGGCCATACGGTGTTAAGTTTTAAAATAAAAAACATCACGTGGTACTAAGGTAGGTACAATTTTGGGTTTTGCGGTTTCCATTAACTAATACCCTAACAAAGTACGCAATCGGCAACAAAAAACATAACGGGATAGCTCCCTTTCAAATTGTTCAGAAGGCCAACTTTCCAGACAAACTAAGTAATCCCATGCTTTCACCCCGTTAGTCAATCCTTGAATGACCAACTTAAAAACAATGGAGGGTATTCAAAAAATATCTTATATTTACCGCCTTTATATGATGAAACTATTTTCCTTTAGTATTGCCAGTTTGCTATTGATCCAAAGTTTTAATATTCATTTGGGCGATATCCTTGAATTGGATGATTTGATTGAGCATGCCCAATTCCATGCCGAGGCATATGGCGATAATTTCTTTGTCTTCATCTCGAAACATTATGGGGAATTAAAGGCCGAACATAGCCAGAAACATCAGGAAGAACGTAAAGACCACGAACGTCTGCCTTTTCAACACCAATGTCATATGGTTTCCTTTTCGGCATTCGTCCTGAATCAGGAGGTCATCGAGGCTATAGAAACCGATTATTCCTTTCTCCACAAAGCCGCCAATTTCTTTTACTTGGCCACCTATCATTCCTTGGCGGGGGATACCATTTTGCAGCCTCCACGCTGCGCTTAATCCATTATTGATTTTAATCATTTTTTCGCAAACTCTTTATTCATAGTTTGCCAAACCGTTCATCTGTGGATTATGCTTTCATACATCATTAATTTTAGTATTCGCAATAAGTTTATTGTTCTACTTTTTACTGTATTTCTTATTGGATTCGGACTGTATTCCCTATCTGAAATACCCATCGGTGCGGTGCCCGATGTCACCAATAATCAGGTTCAGGTACTCACCACGAGTACGAAACTGTCCACCCAGGATATGGAACAGTTCATTACCTATCCGGTAGAATTGGAAATGGCCAACCTGCCCGGGGTACAGGAAATACGCAGTATCTCAAAGTTCGGTCTTTCTGTGGTAACCATCGTATTCGATGACGCTTTGGGCACCTATCTACCCCGTCAGCTCATCGCCGAAAAAATACAGTCGGCTGCCGAAAAAATCCCAAAAGGTTTTGGAATTCCGCAAATGGGACCGATTACCACGGGGTTAGGGGAAATCTACCAATATATTCTCGATGTCAAACCAGCGTATCGTGGACAATATAGTCCGACCGAACTACGCACAATTCAGGATTGGATTGTAAAACGCCAACTTTCAGGGATTCCTGGAGTCGTAGAGGTCAATACTTGGGGCGGTTTTTTAAAGCAGTACGAAGTGGCCATCAGCACTGAAAGATTAAACGCCATGAACATAACGACTCGGGATGTATTTACCGCTTTGGAAATGAATAATGGCATTACGGGAGGGGGTTATATCGAAAAAGTAGATCAGGCCTATTTTATACGCGGGGAAGGTATGGTGTCTTCGCTAGAAGATATCGGTAACATTGTTATCAAAAATGAAAATGGCAATCCTGTCTACATAAAGGATGTGGCCCATGTAGGCTATGGCAACGCGCCTCGATTTGGCGCCATAACCGGCAATGGGGAAGGCGAAAAGGTACTTGGCCAAATAATGATGCTCAAAGATGCGAATTCGAAAAAGGTGATCGACGCCGTAAAGGCCAGGGTAGCGGAAATTTCCAACACCTTGCCAGAAGGTATATATATCAACCCTTTTTTAGATCGGAGTGAACTAATAGCAAAAACCACGGGCACCGTTACCGAAAACCTAATTTTGGGATGCTTGATCGTTATTTTTGTGGTAGTCCTATTATTGGGTAATTTTCGATCGGGACTGGTGGTGGCTTCCGTAATTCCATTGTGTCTCTTATTCGCCCTATCAATGATGTACCTCTTTGGGGTCGATGCCAATTTAATGAGCCTTGGGGCCATCGATTTCGGGATTATCATCGATGGTGCCGTTATCATTGTAGAATTCGTTGCTTTTCAGATAACCTCAAAAAAAATGGAGCTGGCCCATTTCTCGAAAAAAGGGCTCCAGGAAGAAAAAGATAGAATAACCTCGGTGAGTGCTTCCAAAATGATGAATTCTGCCATTTTTGGGCAGTTGATTATCCTTATTGTCTTCATCCCCATTCTTTCCTTGGGCGGGGTGGAGGGGAAAATGTTCAGACCCATGGCCATGACCTTCAGTTTTGCTTTGATCGGGGCGATGATCCTGTGCTTTACCTATGTACCTGTAGCAGCATCCTTGTTCATTCGGCCACTCAAGGCGCCGGAAAAAAATATATCCGTTCGTTTGATCAACTGGTTAGACGAAAAATATGAGCCGATTATCCATTGGGCACTTCTAAGAAAAAAATTGGTTTTGGGGGTCGCCTTTGCCTTACTTTTCTTGTCGGTACTATTATTCTCCTCTATGGGGGGCGAATTCGTTCCTACCTTGGACGAAGGCAGTTTTGTTATCCAACCCGTACTAAAAACCGGTACTTCACTAAGCAAAACCGTTGAAACGACTACGCAGATCGAAAAAATATTATTGGATAACTTTCCCGAGGTCAAGCAAGTAGTGACCCGTATCGGGGCCGCCGAAGTTCCTACGGATCCCATGTCGATGGAGGAGACCGATGTAATCATCATTTTATCACCAAGAAAAGAATGGGTCTCGGCCAAAACCAAAGACGAACTGGCAGACAAGTTCAAAAAAGCCCTTGCCGTAATTCCGGGTATGGGAGTTGAATTTACGCAGCCCATCGAGATGCGTTTTAATGAATTGATTACCGGGGTACGTGCCGATATTGCCATCAAGATTTTCGGGGAAGACTTAGATATCCTAAGCAAAAAAGGGAATGAGATACGCAAATTAATCGAAAACGTACCGGGAGCAGCTGACATTTCGGTAGAAAAAATAGTAGGCTTGCCCCAAATGAACGTAGCCTACGATCGAGCTAAAATAGCCCGATACGGACTCAACATTCAAGACCTCAATGATATGGTATCGATGGGGTTTGCAGGTCGTACGGTAGGTAATGTTTTTGAGGGGGAAAAGCGTTTCGATCTCGTGGTACGCCTCAATAAAGAAAATCGCAAGGACCTGGATGATCTTAAACAGCTATATGTTGATGTTCCATCAGGGGGGAAGGTGCCTTTAAGCGAATTGGCCAATATTACGTACCAAAAAGGGGCCGCCAAGATTGCGCGTGATAATACCCATCGTAGAATCGTGGTAGGTATCAACGTTCGAAATCGTGACCTGCAGTCGGTGGTTGATGACATTCAAAAACTGATCGATGCCAAAATCAAATTGCCCATCGGGTATACGATTACCTATGGCGGTCAATTCGAAAACCTGCAAAGCGCCAAAGCGCGGCTAATGGTAGCCGTTCCCATCGCTCTGGTGCTTATTTTTATCCTACTTTACTTCGCGTTTAATTCAATTACTGAGGCTTTGCTCATTTATTCGGCCATACCCATGTCGGCCATTGGTGGGGTACTCCTTCTATGGATGCGGGGTTTGCCCTTTAGTATTTCAGCCGGGGTCGGTTTTATAGCACTTTTCGGTATCGCGGTACTTAATGGCATCGTATTGATCGAACATTTCAAGGAACTCAAAAAACAGTCGTTTGATTCTATGGAAGCACTTATTAAAAGAGGAGCCCGGGACAGACTTCGGGCCGTTTTGTTGACGGCCTCGGCCGCTGCGCTTGGTTTTCTGCCTATGGCCATTTCAAACAGTGCCGGAGCGGAGGTGCAGCGGCCTTTGGCAACCGTGGTAATTGGTGGTTTGGTGACCGCCACCTTATTGACGCTTCTCGTATTGCCCGTTTTATATGCCATTTTTGAATCGCCGAAGGAGCTCAAACTGAAGAAAATAGGAAAGAAAGGAAAAATAATCCCGATGCTTTTCCTGGGATTGATGTATTCCACAATATCTTATGGCCAAGAAAAACCTTTGGCACTAGGGGAAATTATCTCACTTGCCATTCAGAACAATAGTGCCCTAAAAGCGGGCGAACTCAATATGAAGCAATCGGATGTCCTTATAAACAGTGCCTTCAGCTTTGATAAAACACAAGTGTACTATCATTATGACCAAAACAATTTGGCATTGAACAATGAACCCCTGAATGTATTCGGGATTCAGCAAGATCTTTTATTCCCTACGGTATATTGGTCGGGCAAAAAAGTGAACAAGGCCAATTATTTTGTTACCGCCGCGGCCTACGCCCTGCAGAAAAAAGCCTTGGTCAAAGAAGTGACCTCCCGATATTACCAATATCAATATGCCGGGCTCAAGGCTTCAATTTATGGGCAATTGGATAGTCTGTATCAGAATTTTGCGGCTATGGCGGCCAGGCGTTTTGAGCTTGGGGAAACCAACTATCTCGAAAAAATAACGGCAAAATCAAAACAGCGCCAAATGGCCATTTCGCTACAACAGGCGCAACAGGACCAGGCCATTGCCCAAAGTGAACTTTTCAAAATCATACAGTCCGATGAAGACTTCCAAATAGCCATAGAACCCATAGCTAAAATTTCAGTCGAAACCATTGATATTGACCAAAGTATTGAAATGGAATACTACAACAATAAAGGACAATATTCGAAAGCTCAACGCGAATTCGAACAACAACAATTATTGCCTGATCTAAGCCTTATTTATTTTCAAGGCACCAATGCGAATCTTGGTCAAAACTTGTACGGCTATCAACTCGGTCTGAGGATACCTTTTCTTTTCAGTGGCCAATCAGCGAGAATCAAGGCCTCCAAAATTGAAGAAGCCAAGATATTGGAGACATCAAGGGATTATAAAATTTCGTTGCAAACGCATTTCGAAATTCTTCAGGGACAACTGTCAAAATATGAAAGGGCATTGACCTATTATGAAGAGGAAGGCACCGCGCTCGCCGATGAAATATTAAAGACGGCAACCGGTAGTTTTAAAAATGGTGAAATTGATTTTTTCCAATATCTACTAAGTCTTGAAAATGCCTACCGAATTCAATTGGATTATTATGAAAACCTAAACCAATACAACCAGACCGTTATTGACATCAATTATTTAACCCTTTAAAATTAGCAGTATGTATCGATTTATAGGAAATATATTCTTATCCATGATTTTTGTGGCCGTGTCTAGTTGTGGTAATGGAAATAATGCCAACCAGAACGACCCCGATGCATCTACGGCTGATGATGCGCGCATAATAGTAACCCAAGCGCAATTTGACCAAAACGCGATGCAAATGGGAAGTCTACAGGAAATTACGTTTCCATTGACCGTACATGCCAATGGCATGATCGATGTCCCCCCGGAAAACCGAGCGGTGGTAAGCGCAATTATGGGCGGATATATCAAA
>JALHST010000048.1 GCA_022865355.1 Maribacter sp.
ACACGAAAGCGTGAGCTTCTTACTATGAATTAAAGACAGCAAACATTTACTAAGCCCAATATAGCCCTTCTTTCCGGCCTCGCCAAAAAATTTTTTCCGGAGCCCATAGAAATTCAAAATTCTTCCACATAATAAAGGGCAATTCAGGCATACATGCATCATTGCACCCTTCAATTGTCATAACCATAGCAATAATTTCAAACAAATATGCCACGAATTGTACGTTCTCGATTCACTGCAATGGCAAATGGCTTCCACCGAAAAATGCATCGAAGCTATATATTGGCCGCGATAATCAGCTATATAATAGAACCCATATTTAAATCGACCAATATGAAATCGCACCGCTTATTTTTGAAAATTGTATTCGTCATCAGACTGTTCGTTATCAATGAAAATGCATTTTTCCAAAGTTCGGAAATCACAATGGTCGATAGCTCGGCCGTAGCATAAAAACGATTGAAATTCGGCTGTGGATTCGGACTGAGTTTCGTGGGAGGTACCAACTTTAGCCTATCGCCCAATTTAATGTATGATGTGAGCAAAAAAGTGAGTCTTGGCGGAGGAGTTCAAGAGAGTTATACCACCATAAAAGATTTGCAAAATACGCCCACCATCGGGGCGAACATCATAGGCCAGTATAGCCCCATCGAAAAAATAACTACCCTCCTTGAATTTGCCGAATTAAACGTTTCTACCAAAACAGAAACCCCTACTGGAAAAGACACTAGAAAATATTGGGATTCTGCCCTATTTGTGGGCGCATGTTTGAATATTACCAGCAAAATAGCCGTTGGCGCGAAATACAATCTGTTATACAAGAAGGATGAAAGTGTTTATACCAGCCCCGTCATTCCCTTTGTAAACATCACTTTTTAAATAAGATTGACCTAGGCGTTAAAGAAGAGCACGTTTTATTAATGAAGTTATCGCAGCTTACCTGCCAATAGCTCTTTCACTCTTGCCCGATCAATACCTCAAATGCCATTTGCCTATTTACGGGTATCGCATGATGAAACGTTTAAAATAAAGGTAACAGCATTTTGTGGTAGATCAATTGATAACGATTTTGCGAGTTCTGCCAAGGTCACCCTGCGCTACATAAATGGCCCCGCTTGCATCCAAGGAAATACCACCAATATAGCTAAACTTGGCATCGGTTCCTGGTCCGTCTAGATCTCCCGAGGTGCTTCCCGCCACGGTGGTGACATTGCCTGCCTGGCTTATTCTACGAACTAAGAAGTTACCTGTATCACCTACATATACATTACCACCTGTATCCACAGCAATGCACCGCACATCGGCAAACTTGGCGGTGGTACCCGGCCCGTCTAAAAACCCATAACCGTTTCCCGCTACCGTAGTCACATCCCCGCTGGGCGTTATCTTACGGATTTTGAAGTTGCCGGAATCGATTACAAAGACATTTCCGGTGGCATCTACGGCAACGTCCATGGGTAGATTAAACTTGGCATTGGGTCCCTGTGCGTCGGCGTAGCCTTCCGTACCCCCTGCCAACGTGGTGACCATTCCGTCTGGTTGCGTTATTTTGCGTATTGCATTATTTAATGCGTCAGCCACATATACATTGCCATTGGCGTCCACGTCAATGCCAATTGGAATTACAAACTTGGCGTTGGTTCCCTGTCCGTCGGCATAGCCATAGTCGTCGCCACCTGCCAGTATACTTCTAGTCCCATCAGGTGTTATTTTTTGTATTTTATTCCCAATAGTTGCATACACATTGCTATCCGAATCCACAGCAATACCCAAAGGTTGTCCCGAGTTGGGACCATTATAGGTTTCCACAAATATTACAAAAGTACCATCTGGGGCTATTTTATAGATTTTGAAATCATCATTGGTGGGAATATATATATTTCCATCGGCATCAATGGCAACATCGGTGCCAGCTATGTGTGGCAGTGTGGAGACGGTCACATTCGGCACGTACATAGGGATTGTCACGATAAAATCATCCCGTGATGAAGCGGTGATCCCATTGGCCGTTACGGTAATCTTGCCCGTGGATGCTTTTTCCGGTACGGTGACTGATATTGATTGCTTACCAATGCTGTCCTGGAATACATGTGAAGCTTCAGCTATGATGCCATTGAACTTCACTATATTGGTGTTATCAAAAACCTGTCCGGGTTCGACATCTGGCGAAACAACCAAATTATTGCCATAGATCGTTAGTAGGGTGCCAATAATTCCACTATCTCTTGAAAGACCTGTGATGACAGGCGGCACAGGTGGTTCGGGCAAATCAGAACTAGTATCTGCACAGGAAATCAAACTTAATGTCGCAAAAGCAACCAGGGATAAAACCGCAAAATAGAAGTGGATCTTCTTCATGCGCCCTCAACATTAAAATTCAAATAAAATTACAAAATATACCCGGTGTATATACGAATTAGATTATTATTTATAACACTACTTGGCATGGGGATGAAATAGGTTATAAATCAAATATTATCCCCAGTACTAAGCGTATGAAAGTGCATAAACCCACCCTATAATTCCGTTCGTAGTAATCACCTTTTAGATAGGATAGACCAAATTGACCACGATATAGCCGAGTCTGGTACATTGAGTCCCTACGGCCTACATTTATCTTTACGAGCTATTGAATCGGCATAGGGGTTATTGATTTTGTGAAAAT
>JALHST010000049.1 GCA_022865355.1 Maribacter sp.
CCAATTACCAAAAACCTGTTGGGGAGTCATACTGCCCTCTTCCCTTAGTTCCTTGACCCGTGCACCGATGACGAAATCAATGTCGTCCTCGATGATGGGATTGACCACCTTAACGAGTTCTTCCGGATAATCGGAATAGTCTCCATCGATAAATACGATAATGTCGGGCACTTTGGACTGTTTGGCAATGTAATTCATTCCACAAAGACAGGCATGGCCATAACCGGGCCTATTTTCGGTGAGTACGGTTGCCCCGGCCTTTTTGGCATTCTCTGCCGTAGCATCGGTCGAATTGTTATTGACTACGATGATCTCTGACACTATTTTCGGAATTTCCTTGACGACAAGGCCTATCGAATCGGCTTCATTGTACGCGGGAATGATTACTCTGATATCTTGCATTATTATAAAAGGAATACCTTCCCTTTGAATATTAAAATGGGCCAAAAATAGTTATTTCGTATTCACCAATTCCATTAAATTCACATCATTGCCCAATAATATTTCGGTCGGATTGATCCGACCCTTCAATGGGCCATTTTCCAGTTTTAAGACACCCCGGGGACATACCGCCGCACAGATGCCGCATCCAACACAACTTGAACGGATGATATTCTCTCCTTTTTGGGCATAGGCCCGTACATCGATCCCCTGTTCGCAATACGTGGAACAATTGCCACAGGAAATACATTGTCCACCGTTGGTGGTAATCCGAAAACGCGATTTGAAGCGCTGTACAAAACCGAGATACGCTGCTAACGGACATCCAAACCGACACCACACCCTATTCCCGAAAATGGGATAGAACCCAGTGCCGATAACCCCTGCAAAAATAGCCCCGATCATCAGACTATAGGCATTCTGTATGCCCGAAGTCTTGATGCCCAGAACGGTACTCGATTCGGTAAAAAAGCTATACAGGGTCATACCGGTCATGACCAGGGCAAAAAGCAATACGCAATGGATCAGCCAGCGCTCCACTTTCCAGGAAAAAAGCGATTTACTCGAGTGTTGTCTATACGGGTCCCCCAAGGTTTCCGCCAAACCCCCGCAGCCACAGACCCAGGAACAATACCATCTTTTTCCGAAAAAATAGACCATAATGGGGACGATCAACAAGGTTAGGGCAATGCCCCAGAAAAGGATAAAAAGTCCGATTCCCCCACTATTCAACAATTCCTTTAAATTCCATTGAAAAAAAAAGTCATAATCCAAGGGAAAGGCATTTTTAAAATCGTAATACGGCATTTGTAGGCGCACCATGATTTCGGGTATCAAGAACGCAAAGACGATTTGGAAGAACAGCACCGAAGTAGTGCGCACTATCTGATATAGGTTGTGACGGTACTTGATATACATACGTATGGCCATCACGGTCATCACCACACAATACATGAAGCCATACACGAACCAATGCCCTGCTGGGTTTCCGCTCAATCTTTCACTAATGGGGTCTACCAAATAGGTCCAATTTACGGAATACTCGGGCCGGAAATACAGAATCAGATAGAACGCGACCAGGAAGATGAAGACCAACCAGGCCATCCATCCGCGGTTCGTGGCATTTTGGTGATAGATACCGTCGTTTTTGATGCCTTTGTTGCCCAAAAGGATTACATTCGGAAGAATGAAAAGCAAAGCGCCGAGTATTCCTAGGCCAAAGGTCAAAAACCACATAAGGCCTTTATGCTCGACCAAAAAACCGTTTCCAGCGGGCTTCGCCAACAACTCGGCCATATCATGGGTTTTGGTATAGATTACCTTGTCGTATTCCTTCTTACGTCTGTACTGTGCATTCGCGTGTTCAAGAGCTTCCCCAATTTTTGGGGATAGGGCCAGCATCCCATTGAAATCCCTGCCCACCACATTTTTTTCAATTTCTTTTAAGAAAATCCCGCTTTTTATACCCTTCTCCTGTACTATTTGGTCGAAGCTGGCTTGCGTTAACTCAAACGTACCGATAAAGATTAGCGAGATAAAAATCCCCAGGCCTGCCAAAAAGAGCAGGAGACCGCTATTTTTTATTGTTTTCATAAAAGCCTGCTTATGCATTGTTGAAAATTCGTTGCCAACTTTTTTTCCGGGCTTTGATATTCGCCCCAAATTCTGAATTGTATTGCCGAATGATATCCTCCTCATGGTGTCGATAGAATTCCGGATCAAAATTGGCATCCTTCAAGTGTTCCAAGACGTAGCCAATATTCCGTTCCTCGTTCAACCAACGGTCGAATAGTTCATGACGCATGCGTATGCCAAAGGTGTTGATTCCCAGAAATTGCTTCGATTTGCTATGAAAGGCCAGGGTAAGGCAAATATTTTCATTTGGATGTCGCCAATGAAAGTGGTGTTCAAACTCCTGCTTGTCGGCTTCGCTAAAAACCCATCCGTAGGTTTGATATTCAATATCGAAGAACTTGGCCGAATTGAACCAATGTCCGGGATCATAGGCGGTTTTTTTTCCACAAATGGTCTGGGCCAAGGCTTCGCCCATCATTCTGCCCGTATACCAAACGGCTTCGACCGGTTTGCGGTTTCCAATGGCCTGATGTTGTTCGGCACAGTCTCCAATGGCGTATATGTTTTCGATATTCGTTTCCAGAAACCGATTTACCTTCACCCCTTTGCCGAGTTCGATGCCCGAATCTTTTAAAAAATCGATGTTCGGACTCACCCCGGCCGTCAATCCGACCAAATTACAGGCAATGGTTTCACCTTTATCGGTCAGAACTGCCTTTGCCCTGCCATTTTCATCGGAAAGTATTTCCTTGAGATTCGTAGCCAGCCGCAAATCAATATGGTGTTCCAAGATATGCTCATTGATCATTTGCGATTCGCCCTGGGGAAGTACCCCGTTCCAGAAACTTTTCTCGCGCACCAGAAAGGTGACCGGAATTTTTCGGCTCCGCAACATTTCGACCAATTCGATCCCGATCAAGCCGCCGCCGACGACAACCGCTCTTTTACAAACTTCCTTATCGGGGGCCGTAACTTCAAGAAGGTCTAGATCTTGCTTTGAATACAAGCCCTGGACGCCTTGTAAATCCTGTCCAGGCCAGCCAAATTTGTTCGATTTCGAACCCGTCGCAATTACCAAGGAATCATAGGCTATGATACGGCCATCCTTTAAAAGCAATTTTTTATTCGGGGGATCTACTTTTGTGACATAACCATTCACCAATTCGATACGGTTCTTCTTCCAAAACCAATTTTCATAGGGCTGTATATGCTCGAATTTCATGTGGCCCATATAGACGTACATGAGAGCGGTACGGGAAAAAAAATAATCGTTCTCGGGAGAAATTAAGGTAATCCGATAGTCGGTTTTTTTCCGAATATGGCGCGCTGTCGTTACCCCGGCAATGCCATTTCCAATAATGACGATATGTTGCATCTGGTCTATAGTAGTTGAAGGTTCTGTCGTTTTTAAAGATAGGAACTTAATTGTAATCGCAATTAGTATTTATGTTACCAATTTATCATTTTTAAGGTGCTTTTCGGATCTTCATATTGGGATTTTCTTGTTGGAAGTTCATCAGGTCAACCCATTCCTAAAATCTTGGCGAGCCGATAAATAAATTACTTTATAGTCCTGGTTTATTTAATTATATAATAGGATTATGAACAAACTTCGTTCGAATTCCAAACCAATACCGAAGCGTTAATTATAACGACATCAAACTCTGCCAAATCTTGGAACCTAGATTAAGACAAGCTTATTCGGAAAGTCAACTTAATCGAGCGCTTTATCAATAACCTCGGTGTAAATCAACCGCATTTGCTCGCAAATATTTCTTTTTGGCTTTGGCAAAATTGCCTAGACCGAAATGCCGTGATGGTGCACTCAAAACGTCTCCTTGAAGGTAAGGGATTTGTTGAAACGATTTAAAAACCTAATTTAGGGTCCTGAGCCATCGCTATATGAAAAAGTTAGGGTTGTTTCTCTTGTGCCTATTTCAGCTCAGCTGTCTCGGTCAGGGTCTTCATAAAATAAAGGGCGTCAGTTTTGTCGCTTCTAGGGAAGAAGTATCCCAGGAACAGGTGGAGGAAATTTTGAACATTCATTCCAACTACGCCGCCATTATGCCCTTCGGATTTATAAGGGAGGTCAATTCCCCCGATATCATATTCGACACTGAGCGACAATGGTTCGGGGAGACCAAAAAAGGGGCGAAACAATATATTCAGATGCTGCATAAGAATGGTGTGCAGGTCATGCTGAAACCTCAAATCTGGATTTGGCGGGGAACATTTACGGGTACTTTGACCATGGATTCCGAAGCTGAATGGCAGACACTTGAATCTTCTTATGATAGGTTTATTCTAAATTATGCCCAACTGGCTCAGGAAACCCAAGTGGATCTTTTTTGCATCGGCACCGAATTGGAACAGTTTGTAAAGAATCGACCTGATTATTGGAAAAAACTCATAGCAAAGATTCGTGCTATTTATAAAGGAAAGTTAACCTATGCGGCCAACTGGGATGAGTTTACGAGGACTACTTTCTGGGAAGATTTAGATTTTATAGGCATTGATGCGTATTTTCCCCTTTGTGAAGACAAGACGCCTACCGTGGCCCAGTGTCGGGAAGGATGGCAGCCCCATAAGGAGAAAATTATGCAACTATCTTTAAGCAAAAAAAAGCCCATAGTATTCACCGAATTTGGCTATAGAAGCTCGGATCAGACCGCATGGAAACCGTGGTTGGCGGACCGGCATGAAAATCCTGCGAACTTTAAGGCCCAAGAAAATGCTACCAAGGCGATTTTACTTGAATTTTGGAACGAGGATTGGTTCGCAGGTGGGTTTGTATGGAAATGGTTTGTCGACCATGAGCAATCAGGAGGGGATGCCGATAATCAGTTCACCCCACAGAACAAACCGGCCCAAAAAGTAATCAGTGAATTCTATAAATCGATGTGATTAACTTCATGTATCGGTTGTCCGGAAAGAGGTTTTTACTTAAATCGCCTTCTACATTGTGCCTTCTAGGGAACCACTTTGGGCGCTTACACAGTACTTCCTAAAACACAAAAATGCGTTAATCCCGTTTCGTTTTTGGAATTGGGTAGTATTTTTGATAATATTTGTACATGAATTAATATAGAATTTGGTGTCGCCTTACAAATTGATCCTTTTTTTCTTCCTAGGTATAAGTGGACTCTATGCCCAGGATTCTTTACTAAAAGTAACGGCCGAGAAAGGAGACGGTATTCTTTCACTGCTGCGAAAACAAGGCATTAACCCCTATGAATCCTATAATGATTTTATCGCCTTGAACGTAGAAAATTTAAGGGATAGCATACATTTATTCGAAGGTCATAGCTATATCATCCCCAAAGCCCTCTTGGTCAAGGTGCCGATTGAAGATTCGGTATCCCACAAGACCACCACGATTAAAAATCCATCCGGAAAGGAGTTTCCGATTTTTGGACCTGAATATGCGACGGTGCTCCCAAAAAGCGAGCGCCTTAAAGGCACGGTATATTATTTGATATCGGGACATGGCGGTCCAGATCCAGGGGCTATCGCCACCCAGGGATCGCAGTCGATTTCCGAAGATGAATATGCCTATGATGTAACCTTGCGCTTGGCCAAGGAACTGATTGCACATGGGGCAATGGTATATATTATTGTTCGGGATGAAAACGATGGTATTCGCGATGAACGGATTCTGCCGATGGATCGGGATGAGGTCGTGTATCCCCATCAGGAAATTCCACTGAACCAAGTCGCACGATTGAAACAACGGGTGAATGTGGTGAACAGCCTGTATGCCCGCAACAAGGATAAATATCAAAGATTGATC
>JALHST010000050.1 GCA_022865355.1 Maribacter sp.
AAGCGATGACCATATTCTCGGTGATTCAGGCGGGCTTGTTCCCGGTAATCCACATGGGCCGTGTATGGGTAGGATATTGGGTATTGCCCATTCCCAACCAGTTTGGATCATTATGGGTGAACTTTAACTCACCCCTGCTTTGGGACGTTTTTGCGATCTCGACCTATCTTTCGGTATCCCTCGTTTTTTGGTACACCGGTCTGTTGCCCGATTTTGCGATGATCCGCGATAGGGCCATTAAACCTTTTCAGAAAAAGATATACAGTCTCTTGAGTTTTGGATGGACGGGGCGTGCCAAAGATTGGCAGCGTTTTGAGGAAGTTTCCCTGGTTTTGGCCGGTTTGGCGACCCCTCTTGTACTCTCGGTGCATACCATCGTATCGTTTGACTTTGCCACTTCCGTTATTCCGGGCTGGCATACCACGATTTTCCCACCCTATTTTGTTGCTGGGGCCGTGTTCTCAGGATTTGCTATGGTAAATACATTGCTCATTATTATGCGCAAGGTGTGCCACTTGGAGGCCTATATCACCGTACAACATATCGAATTGATGAACATCGTAATCATGATTACCGGTTCGATAGTAGGCTGTGCCTATATCACCGAGTTGTTCATGGCTTGGTATTCTGGGGTCGAATATGAGCAATATGCCTTTTTAAACAGGGCTACGGGACCCTATTGGTGGGCATATTGGTCTATGATGACCTGCAATGTGTTCTCGCCACAGTTCATGTGGTTCAAAAAATTACGGACGAGCATTATGTTCTCGTTCTTCATATCAATTATTGTAAACATTGGTATGTGGTTCGAGCGATTCGTGATCATCGTGACTTCCTTGCACCGGGATTATCTGCCTTCTTCGTGGACGATGTTCTCGCCTACCTTTGTCGATATCGGAATATTCATCGGTACCTTGGGATTCTTTTTCGTATTGTTCCTTTTATATGCTAGGACCTTTCCGGTGATTGCCCAAGCCGAAGTAAAAACCATTTTGAAATCTTCTGGGGAACGCTATAAGAAGCTCCGGGAAGCCGGAAAACCATTGTATGAAATACATAAAATGGGAATCACCACAACGAGCCAGGTTTATAAGGAGCCCCCTCAAACGATGGCCGAAGTAAAACCTCAGGCGATTACGACCGAAAAGAAAGAAGTATCCAATTTATTGGAAACACTTGGTACCTTCGATGCATCGAAAGATACGGCCGATGACCTTAAAAAAGTAAAGGGAATTGGTCCCAAAATGGAAAAGACCTTAAATCAAATCGGTATATTCACTTTTGCCCAAGTAGGGCGAATGACCGAAAAGGAATACGACCTGTTGGATTCAATAACCGCAGCCTTCCCGGGAAGGGCGCAACGCGACGATTGGGCAGGACAGGCTAAAAAATTAAATAACAACCGTTAGATATGGCATCAAAATATATACATGCATATTACACCGATGACGACGTGCTGATGCTTGCCGTCAAAAGGGTAAAGGCCGCCAAACACCATATCGAGGAAGTGTATTGTCCATTTCCCGTACACGGTCTTGATAAGGCCATGGGCTTGGCCCCTACCCGCATCGCCATAACTTCTTTTATGTATGGCTGCCTTGGTTTGATCGTGGCCATTGTCATGATGAACTATATGATGATCGAAGATTGGCCTCAGGACATCGGTGGTAAACCTAGTTTTACTTACATCCAAAACATGCCGGCCTTCGTACCGATCATGTTTGAACTTACCGTTTTTTTCGCCGCACATTTAATGGTAATTACCTTTTACCTAAGAAGTAGATTGTGGCCGTTTAAAAAAGCCGAAAATCCGGATATACGTTCCACCGATGATCATTTTATCATGGAGATCGAGTTGCACGATAATGAAAAAGAACTGAAAGATTTGTTGATCGATACCGGAGCCGTAGAAATAAATATAGCTGAAAAAAACAGTCATTGAATATGAACAGTTTTAGAAAAATTACGATTGTACTAAGTATTCTGTTGGTCGCTGCGTCCTGCAAGCATGAGAATAGCCGCAACTACCAATATATGCCCAACATGTACGAACCTGTGGGGTATGAGACCTATGGGGAAATCGACTTTCTGCCGAATCGTTCGGAAGCCCGTCAACCGGCAGAAAATACGATTGTAAGAGGCCATATGCCCTATGATTATGAAAATACACCACAAGGCAAGGAAATGGCTAAATTGCAGTCAAGCCCGTTAGATTCGATGCAGATAGGGAAAGACCTGGAGGTTGGCAAGGCTTTGTATACCATTTATTGCGCCATTTGTCATGGGGATAAGGGCGATGGACAAGGTACGCTGGTCATGCGTGAAAAGATCTTGGGCGTGCCAACCTATGCCGACGCCGCTCGGAACATTACGGTCGGCGATGCGTATCATACTATTTATTACGGTTTGAATTCAATGGGCTCATATGCAGGCCAATTGAATCCCAAGGAACGCTGGCAAGTAGCCGAATATGTAATGAAACTGAAACAGGACTTAACTAAATAATATCAAACTTAGATATGTATACCTTTTCAAATAGACTCAAGATAGGTTCCGTCATTTTAATGGCCATCGGATTATTGGGAATGGGCTATGGTTTTTTTACAATGCCCGCCACCGTTGAGGAGGCCAAAGCCATGGTAGCCAGTCACGATACGGGTCATGGGGAAGCCGCCGCGGCCGAAGCGGGACATGCCGAGGGCACTGGCCATGCGGCAGTTGCGGAAAGCCATGATGCTTCACACGATGAACATCTGTTGCATCAACTTCAAAACCGGCCCTGGGCAGCACTCTATGTGGCAGCCATATTTTTTATGGTCATCGCCCTAGGAGTGCTGGCATTTTATGCTATACAACGTGCGGCCCAGGCAGGATGGTCTCCCTTATTATTCCGTATTATGGAAGGAATAACCGCCTATCTCGTCCCTGGTGGTGTCATTGTCTTTGTAATCCTGGTCCTATCAGTATTGCATATGAACCATTTGTTCGTATGGATGGATCCCGAGGTGGTCGAGCATGATAAACTTTTACAGGGGAAGGCCGGGTACCTGAATCCCACTTTCTTTCTGATCAGGGCCGTAATATTCATGGGAGGCTGGATCCTATACAGGGAATATTCGAGAAAATTATCCTTGGCCCAGGATACCGCGGATGACAATACAAGTTTTAAAAAGAACTTCCGAATCTCGGCAGGTTTTCTGGTATTCTATCTGGTAACCGAATCGATGATGTCATGGGATTGGCTTATGAGTCTGGAGCCCCATTGGTTTAGTACCTTGTTCGGTTGGTATGTCTTCGCCAGTATGATCGTATCCGGAATTACGGTGATTGCGATGATTACCATTTACCTAAAATCAAGAGGCTTTTTGCCCAATGTAAATGATAGCCATGTTCATGATTTGGCCAAATATATGTTCGGCTTCTGTATTTTTTGGGCCTATCTTTGGTTTTCACAGTTCATGTTGATCTGGTATGCCAACATCCCAGAGGAAGTAACGTATTTTATAGCAAGGATAGCCGATTATAAACTGCCGTTTTTCGGTATGCTCGCGACAAACTTCGTGCTGCCGTTTTTATTGCTTATGAACAGTGATTACAAACGCGTCAACTGGTTCGTCGTGATGGCAGGTATTATCATTTTAGGAGGACAATACATCAACTTTTTCCAGATGATCATGCCTTCCACGGTGGGCGACCAATGGTATATAGGGATTCCCGAAATCGGCGCTGTCATGTTCTTTGCCGGCTTTTTTATATTTTGGGTATTCAGGGCGATCGCATCTGCCCCATTGGAGGCCCAACATGATCCCTTTATTGAGGAAAGTAGGCATTATCATTATTAGTAAGTAAAGTATAATTCGAAATCATACGATGACAACATTATTGACTTTAGCGGTTTTATTGCTTGTGGCAATTGCCATTTGGCAAATGACCAAAATTTTTGAACTGTCCCAGATTCGAACGGATAATTATCAGATTGCGAATGATGACGATAACAAATACAACGGTTATCTCATGTTCACCTTTCTTATATTTATATATGGCATTACCATATTCAGTTTTTGGAAATATGGTAAATTCTTCTTGCCCGATGCCGCTTC
>JALHST010000051.1 GCA_022865355.1 Maribacter sp.
CCACTCGATGCAAGTTACTCTGATTGGGTGATGGGTGAACACCCTGATGGCAGGACCTATATAGGCTATAGAACCGGAAATTTTTTGGTAAGAAAAGCAATGACTGAGTCTAGAAAAACCATTTTAGAATTAAGTGAGCTTATGCCAAATGAAATAATAAAACTAGCTGGCTATTAATGCTGCCAGGAACTGCACACAACAACATATATAGCGCATTGAAACGCGCTATATACCAACCTTGTACCACATTAAAAACCAATCGAAATGACAAGAACAATTTCAATTTTAATTATTATTCTACTCTCATTATATTCCTACGGACAAAAACCTAGAGCAAGAGATTTAGGAGTTCCATTTGTTGGCACAACAGGAGATTTTAATGCTATCACAGATGTTAAAGGAGTCGAGATAGGATATAGCACTATGATTTCTGGTAAAGGAGAAAACATAGTTGGTAAAGGACCAATAAGAACTGGAGTTACTGCAATATTTCCAAGAGGTAAAGCCAAAAAATTTAGTCCAGTTTATGCCAATTGGTACAGCCTTAATGGAAATGGAGAAATGACAGGTACGACTTGGGTTACTGAATCAGGATTTTTAGAAACACCTATTATGATTACAAATACGAACAGTGTTGGAGTTGTTCGAGATGCAGTTTTGAAATGGTACGTAGATACAGATTGGTATAGTGGGGAAGATTGGTGGTATACATATCCAGTTGTAGCTGAAACATATGATGGTTTTCTTAATGATATTTATGGTTTCCACGTAAAAGAAGAAAATGTTTTAGAAGCTATAGAAAATTCTTCAAGCGGAAAGATTGCAGAAGGAAATGTGGGTGGTGGAACTGGAATGATGTGTTTGGGCTTTAAAGGAGGAACAGGAACTTCTTCTAGAGTTTTTAAAATCAAAGATTCAACTTATACTGTTGGAGCAATAGTTCAATCCAATTTTGGAGCAAAAAGAAACTTATCAATCGCAGGTGTTCCAGTCGGAATTGAATTAAAAGACACCTTAAATTATGTATTTAATGCGCCACCAAAATCAAGGAGACAAGAAGGAGATGGTTCAATTATAGTAATTATAGCAACGGACGTTCCACTTTTACCACACCAATTAAAAAGAATCGCCCAAAGAATTCCTTTAGGAGTTGGAATTGTAGGTGGACGTGGAAGTAATGGTTCTGGAGATATTTTTTTAGCCTTCTCAACTGCAAATGAAAGTGCTTTTAATCGGGATGAAACAACAACCGTAGAATCAATGCCGAATGACCAACTAATGCCAGTTTTTGAAGCAACTGTACAAGCGGTAGAAGAAGCAATTATCAACGCTATGGTAGCCGCTGAAACTATGGAAGGTATTAATGGAAATAAGGCTTATGCTTTACCTCACGATTTACTCATTGAAACACTCAAAAAATATAATCGAATAAAAAAATAACGTGGTACAACAATGTATATACCGCATTAAAACGCGCCATATACTGCGCCGTTGGCGGTCATTTGGAAAATGAAATATATTGCACTTCTTTCATTAATATTATTTTTTGGGTGTAATACTCAAAACAATAACACTATTGACCTAATTATATTCAATGTGAATGTCATTGATGTAATCACAGGTGATATTATCGAAAATCAAGACGTATTAATTAAAGATTCAACCATAGTAACTATTTTAGGTAAAAGTGAGAATAACGGAATTTATAAAGAAAGAATCGATGGAACTGGAAAATATTTAATTCCTGCGTTTTGGGATATGCATGTTCATATTCAAGATTCTTCTTATTTAAAAATGTTCTTGGATTATGGAATTGTAGGAGTTAGAGACATGGGAGGTTGTGTTTCAATTCCAACAGATGGTTGTGAATCTCTCTGTCCTGACATTCTGAATAAATGGAAAGAAAAAATTCATAATGGTGAAATAAAAGGGCCTGAATTATATATTTCTGGACCTCCTTTAAGCGGAACTGGATGGTCAACTTCTTTAGCTGCTACTAGTATAGAAGAAGTTCAAAACAGTTTTGAAATTATTTTAAATAACCAAGTAGATTTTGTCAAGGTTTATGAAAATATTCCTGCTGATGCTTATCGTGAAATTGCTCGGTTGTGCAAAATTCACAACCTTGATTTTGCAGGTCACGTTTCAGAATCTTTGCTCCTTTCAGAGATTTCTGATTTGGGACAAAAAAGCATTGAACATATAAGAGAACAAATACTCTATTGCTATACAAACGATCCTAATGAGTTAGAATCATTTATGGTTGAAGATTCATACTCCAAAGAAGACAGGGAATTTGTAAAACCATGGATTGACGATACCCAAAACGCTATTGAAGCATTTAAAAGAAACAAAACTTGGTTTGTTCCTACAATGACAGTTCAATTCGCTCGTCAACGTTATAATGATTCTACATGGATTCATAATCCATTACGTAAACAACTTCCAAAATCTGTTAATGATGTTTTAATAAAGTATTTGGAAAGAATGAGAGAAAATCAGGATAAAAAGGGTGATTCGCTTTGGTGGAGTGCTCTCCAAAAACTTGTCAATAGGCTGAATGATGAGGGAATTGGTCTTTTGGCTGGTTCTGATTTGACTTGTGAAGGTGGAATTCCAGGTTTTTCTTTACATGAAGAGTTAAAGTTTTTAGTAAATGCAGGTTTGAGTCCTTTACAAGCTTTGCAGACAGCTACGATTAATCCCGCAACTTATTTTGGTTTGAATTCAAGCGGTAAGGTTGAGGAGAATTATTCAGCTGATTTAATCTTATTAAATAAAAATCCACTTAAATCTATAGATAATACTTTGTCGATAAATACTGTTATTAGAAAAGGAAAGATTTACATTAAGAAGGATTAAACGCCTGCCAACAACATGTATAAAACATAGCTTATAAAGGTTTTCCGAAAGGTTTGTGCTTATTTGCAAAGACCGCCTTCCCGATAGCCATCGGGATTGAATTTGGCTTTTAAAATTAATAAAATAAAAACAAAATATAAAAATTCGGCTCTGTGTTAATCCGAAAAGTTAGCGTCTTTTTACACGCTACATTTCATACACAAACCTTTAGCGACAAGCTATTGACCTGTCAACCGAATGGAGTCTCATAGTTTATTTTATTTGTAACATATATTAAAAAAAAAAGAATGACTATGATAAACAAACGATTCGTTAAAGATTTCTCTCTCACATTTTTGACTGGAATATTTATTGCAGCAGGCTGCTTATCCATTGGTGTTTTAATAAATGGGGATTCCAGAATGCTCTTTGTTGTGAATATGCTGACTTTCGCTCTGAGTGGCCATATCATTAAGAAGCATCTTTCTAGTATCCCACTCATATTGGGAATTGTTCTACTGAGTATTCCATATGCATTATACTACAGCACACAAATCACAGTTACACCAAGAATTATTGTTTTTCCCATATTTAATACCCTAGCAATTGCCATAGGTTACTACTTCAAGGATATAATATCGAACGTTGGTAACTCTACAAAAATTGCGGCCTACATTGTCTTTATTTGCATTATAGGTTGGTTTCTAATTCCGTCCGTATCGTCATGGATTTCAATTAAGGAAACCAATAAGAAAATTCCAAAATTTGAGGTGATATCACTAGACGGTAAAAAGATTAACAACACTGACTTACAGGGAAAAATAGTAATAATTGATTTTTGGGCGACATGGTGTGCCCCATGTATTGCTGAATTGAAAGAATTGGAAAAGTTTCAAACGCAATTTAAGGACAATCAAGATGTGGTATTATTGGTAATAAATGAAGACGATGGCGGTAATATGGAATTAGCCAAACAATTTGCCAAGAAACGATCTTTCAATTTACCTTTCTATGTTGACAGCCTAGGTATGGCCTACTCTGCTTTTGAAGCAAATGCATATCCAGCATTGTATGTCATAGATAAAAAATCAAATATTAAATTTGTAAAATCTGGGTTTAATCCGTCCGAAGATCTCGTACAAATTTTGATTAATAAGATTCGAGAAATTGATATGTGAGGCTAAAGCCAGCCGCTAACAATGTATATAAAAAAATAGGCGAAACGTCAGTGAAATAAAGGGCTTTGAGTCGTATCAAACTTTATGCTTAACCGAAAGTTCCGTGCTTCGTAATCGCCTACTTTTCATATACTAAACGTTATAGCCAATAATAAATCAACTAAATGAGCAAACCAATAATTATTTTAGTCTGTTTTTTATTAATTATTCTAGAATGCCAACCCCCAGCGCAAAAGCAACCTATAGATATAACCGAATTAACAATCGCTGAAATTCAAAAAGCCTATGTTAACGGAACCTTGACAAGCGAGCAATTAGTAGCTGCTTATTTGGAGAGAATAAATCAATTTGATGGCCTGATCAATTCAATAACCCGGATTAATCCCGATGCACTTTCTATCGCTAAAGCCCTTGATGAAGAATATCAGAAAACGGGAGTCTTGCGACCACTACATGGAATCCCATTAATTGTTAAAGATAATATTAATACCAAAGGCCTTCAAACTACTGCGGGATCCTTAGCTTTAAAGGATTTTATCCCGGGGGAAGACGCCTTTATAATTGAAAAGCTGATAAAAGCTGGTGCCGTAATAATAGCCAAATCAAACATGGCTGAATGGGCCGCTACTCCTTGGGGTTCGTTCAGTTCTACGAATGGTGCCACGTTAAATGCTTATAATTTAGAATACTCATCAGCAGGATCAAGTGGAGGAACCGGTTCATCGATTGCAGCAAATTTTGGAGTCATTGGATTGGGTACTGATACAGGCGGCTCTGTAAGATTACCTGCTTCACATGGTTCGTTGGTAGGGCTTCGACCCACAATTGGTTTAGTGAGTAGATCTGGGATTATTCCCGCAATTCTTCAATACGATATGCCAGGCCCCATGTGTCGTACTGTAGAAGATGCTACGCGTGTTTTAGAAATAATTTCAGGATATGATATCAAAGATCCATTAACAAAATATTCCAATGGTAAAATACCAAACAACTATGTTCAATTTCTTCAAGAAGATGGTTTGAAAGGAGCTCGAATAGGTGTTCTACGAGAAATCAGCGAGACTGATCCTGATCCTGAAATTTTGGCTTTATTTGAAAAAGCAATCATGGATATGAAGTCTATGGGCGCACAAATAATTGATTCTGTCCGCATTACTAATTTCGCCAACCTTAGTAAAAATGAATGGTGCGAAGAATTCAAACATGACCTTGAAACCTATTTGACTACTTATGTTAAAAATGACACTCTTAAAACACTCGAGGATATTATCCGGATTGGCACAAAATCAGATTTCACTGCTAAAATGTTGGACTTTGATCTTGCCAAAATGATTGAGCATCCAGAAATTAAATGTCTAGATGTATATTCAGATCAAAATAGAATTGCTTTACGAAATGCCGTTGAAAATCAAATGGATTTGTTGAATTTGGATGCGCTGATTTATCCGACATGGAATGTAAAGCCATATAAGATGGATTCAATAGTCGAAGAATACGTCGGTTCTAATACAGCTGTTGTTGCACCTCCTACTGGTCAACCGGCAATTTCTGTTCCCATGGGCTTTATGCAAGACAATCTACCAACGGGAATAGAGTTTTTGGGTAGGATGTATTCTGAGCCTACTTTAATTAAATTAGCCTACTCTTACGAACAAGGAACAAAACACCGAAGATCACCAGATTTGGAAAAGGCTATAACAAAAGATAAAATACATTAAAACATATTTTATCAAACCGTTGGCGGTAATCCGAATAAAATCAAATTATGAATAAGACTTCCCTGTTAATCATTATAATATCTCTAGGTGCCGGAGTAATAATTGAAAATCAGTTTGATATATTTCCGAATTTCCTGAGCGAAGAAGACCAAAATGTTGATATCAGAGAAGCTCCAAAATGGAGTGATGAATTTAAAATTGTGGAAATTAAATCTCCCATAGATGAAACGCTACAATCCGCATATTTTTACAAAACTAAATCGCCTGACCCACAACCTCTAGTAGTTAGTCTTCACAGCTGGAGTTATGATTATACGCAATACGATTCAATTAATGTGCTTTCATTGGAAAAGGATTATAACTATATCCACCCAAATTTTAGAGGAATAAATAATACGAAAGATGCTTGTTGTAGTGAATTGGTAATATCAGACATTGATGCTTCAATTGATTTCGCCCTTGAAAATGCAAATGTGGATACAACAAGAATATATGTAATTGGAGTAAGCGGAGGAGGATATGCAACTTTGGCAATGTTCATGAAATCAAAGCATAAAATTAAAAAATTCTCGTCCTGGGTGCCACTTGTGGATTTAGTTCAATGGTATGAGGAGACTAAAATTCTTAAACTTAAATACTCCTCAGAAATACTTGCTTGTACTGAATCTGAAGATGGCCTGTTAAATGAGAAAATTGCAAGACAGAAATCACCAATCTACTGGGAAACACCTATTGATAAGTTGAATCATTCAACACTAGAAATATCAACAGGAATTTACGATGGGATGATAGGAAATGGGGTCATTCCAATTACTCATTCCATTAATTTCTATAATAAATTACTTGCGGATATAAATGTAACTGATAGTAGTAAGTATGTTTCAGATAAAGAAAAACTAGCACTTCTTGAATTCAGAAAACCCTTAGGTGATTTTGGACAGATTTCAGGACGGGAAGTAATACTGAGAAAAGAAACAAATAATATAAAACTAACATTATTTGAAGGAGGTCATGAAATGCTGATAAAATATGCTTTTGAAGAATTAATAAAATAACTACCGCCAACAAAAGATAAAATATATTAAAACGCATTTTATCAAGGGCGTTGGCAATAATTGAAAAACGACTAAATTATGAATCGAGGAAAATTTTTGTTGACTTTACTTTCTATTTTTCCTCTATCAATGTTCGGAGGAATAAAAACCAAATTAATATTGAAAAATAACCCATTAAATAAGTTGATGCATTTCCCATTGATGCACGCCATCTTTGGCAGACGTTCACGGAGGTTCGGCCTTGGTATGGAAATCCCTTCAGGTCCATTGGGATATAAATCAAAATCAGAACCTCTGCCGTTATCGGAACTCGAACAATCCATACTGATTGCTGCCGCGACGGGAGTAACAGGATGGAACTTTGGAATACCCTTTGGCCCGGATCGTCCAAAGGAACATGCCAGCTACTCCCTTCGGCTAACTGGTCGCACTTTTCCTACTGCAGGTGGATTTGGCACACCTGCAATGTTATTCACTGACGACAAAGGCACCTACATTACCAACACGAGAGATATTCGGCCATCGGGAATCAGCGAACTGGGCAAAGATTTATCAACCGCTGCGGAACGAATAATGGCGGTTTGCAAAGAAAACACTATAAAGCTATCCGATACCAGACTTGACCTGCCCGCTGAGCCTCCACACATGCTCGAGCCGAATCTTTGGATGGCCAATGCACCTGGCTCCACCTTGTTCATGCCCATTGGTGATGCCAGCGAGCAGATGCTGGCCCTTATGGCGCTTGCAATCAGTAATGGGAACGTGCTTATGGATGATGATATTGGAAAGCCGGCAGGAAATCTTCAACCTTTCATATCAAGCGGTCTTCTCAATGACAGTAAGCGCATCCCTCTTTCAGTGATGCATCAAATGGCTTATGAGGCCAATTGCTCGGAACTGGCTTTTATGGGTCATAACATCGTTCTTACCTTGCAGGCTATGGGACTCGGGGGTCTTTATTTTAGCGGTCTCAACCGTTGGAGCATATTGGGCGCCTTTGCAGATAAAGGAATCAAAGGAATGGGCTTTCGCTTCGAGCGCAACGAAGACTGGACCTTACCTAACCCTGTGGGGCTTGATGGAATCTATGAAGGGCTTTGTCCGCCATACTACCCAAACATGCGGGCTGCTGTCGAGGAATTCGTAAAACGAAAATTCGGACCTAAAGGCGCTTATGACAAAGATACACCGGGGCCATGGAAAGAAAGCAAGACCCTCAAAGGTGGAATTACACCTTACAGCGATGAGTTTGTGGATTGCCTTTCGGAGATAGCACAATATATTTACGATAAGCACGGCAAGTTTCCGGGCACTTTCAGCACGATCGTTCTTCCTGGCTATGTTCAGGCTATCCACCTCGATACAGAATACTACGATAAATTTTACAACACAGGAGCCTATTTGAAATCGCATGCTGATAATTTGAAGGATTGGCACTCTCAATGATAATTTTAAGTGAATCCTTATTATAAATGCTTTTTACCTAATTGAAAAAACCAGTAAGGCAAAATTTATTTTTTCAACACAGTTGAAAATTAGACGTTGCTTCACGGCATTGACAAAAAAATGAATATTATGAATACCCTGCCAGACTTAGGAAGAACAACTACTGCTAACAATGGGTTTACGATAGCGAGAGTTCCGTTCTTCGCAGATCGTTTTGTACTAAAAATCCCCGCCATCGCAGACCCCCGAACCGTTGTGCGCAATAAGAATTAGCTCTAACTATTATGGAAATAGATCCTAACCAAAAAGACATTTTTATAGAAAAGAATTTCTTTTCTAATGATATACCTGTTGAAGAGCGAACGGCTGTTTTTAACAGCTTGTTCTTTCACTATAAAGAGAATTGGAAAAGCTCATTTGGACTAATGCTTATTTTAAGTATAGGAATAGCTTCACTTGGCTTATCCGAAAATTCAACAGCAGCAATAATAGGCGCCATGATAATTGCCCCACTAGGACACCCTATTGTAGCACTTGGTGGTGCCATAGCATTAGGGTGGAGAAAACAATCATTCAGAATGTTCGGAATTATTATCATTGGTACATTTATTTCTATCATATTGGCTTATCTTGTTGGACTGACCCTAACAGACGTAACCACAAATGAGCAAATTTTAATACGAACATCTCCGGATTTACGTGACCTCGGAATAGCCATTTTTGCCGGCACCGCTGGTGCCTATGGTTATTATAGGAGTGAATTTTCTACGGTTTTGTCTGGAGTAGCAATTTCCGTTGCACTTGTGCCTCCGCTCTGTGTTTCCGGATTAATGATTGAAGAAGGGCACTATATTTTAGCCAAAGCAAGTTTTCTTTTATTTGCAACCAATTTTGTAGGAATAACTTTTTCGACCATATTAGTTTTTTTCCTATTGGGGTTAAGACAAAAACACAACCGTAAATGGTTTTATACAGGAACGATAATTGTAATTCTCACAGGAGCATCTATTATTATACCACTTGCTTTAAACTTTAATAGTTTCAATTCGGCTGCTTTATTTCAGAGTTCGATTTATGCAAAAACAAGTAAAGTTCTTGATCTTTCTAAAGATTCACCTGTAATAAAAGACATTTCAATCCAAGGAGGAGCAGCCATAATTGTCATAAATCCATTTCCCAAAAATTCGGAAGATATAAATAGATTAACTACTGAACTGGAACGATCAACCGGATTGCAAATATTTCTCCAAAGTGCCGACAAGCAGTAAGTAGATCAGAAGAATTAAAAAAACCAATACTACGCACAACAAAAGCTATAGCGCATTAAAACGCTCCATAGCCAAACCGTTGGGTCAAATTCAGCTGAAGCTGACCTATGTTGCTATACTTTGCTCCGCAAAGCCCCGCACCACAGGAAATTTGACCCAACGCCCCGCTAAACCAAATTGCTTTTATCCCCTACTAACAAGCAGCTTCGGGCTGTCGGCGCAGGCCGCACACATGACACAACAATCGCTAA
>JALHST010000052.1 GCA_022865355.1 Maribacter sp.
TAGAAATAGGAACTTGCATACTTCGGAGCTAGATCTTTATAAACGCTTACCGCTTGATTCGCAGTTCTTGCGTCATATAATTGCTGCAGATAATCGGGCTGATTTTGCTTCTGCGAATCCTCGCCCAGGACTGTGGTTGTATACATGTTGTCCTTTCTGCGGGCCATATCGATAATCTCACCGTTTTCGTCCTTAGGTTGAAAACTTCCTGTCTTCGTATTAATTATTATTATACCTCCTGCACCAACTGTGCCATAACGGGTCAATGCCGAATACGAAGCCACAAGCCCGATCCTTTCTATATTCTGCGGGTCTAAATAGCTTGGAAATTGTTCTGTGAGCATGCCATCAATATCATAACTTGCCGGGGAAGAGGTCAAGCTTCCTGCGATACGTAAAAAAACTTGGGTTTCAACAGGGTTTCTTTGAATTTTAATCGCAGGAAACCTGCTTTGAATCACCGTGGCAATATCCGCGGCTCCTGTATTGATATCTTTCTTATCTATTATTCTCAATTCAAAGCTAGTTGCATCGCCATCCAAATAGCCAAACGCGGTTCGGATTATCTTGGGATTGCTTTTAAAGGCAATCGCCAATTCCTGCTGGTTCTTTAGCATGTTCTGGGTCACCGTTACATTCTTCAATTGTTCTACCTTGGGATACATCCTAATGTTCAACACCCTAGTGACATCCTCGACAGGGATTTCCTGTGGCAACATGCCCATGCGCGAAAATACCAGTACATCGCCTTCTTGTGCCTGGATCATATATTTGCCATCGGCATCGCTTACCGCGCCCTCGTCTTTGCCTTGGATGGAAATATCCACATCCTTCAACACCCCAAAATCATCGGAAACCGTCCCAAACACGGTCTTTAAATTTTCCTGTGAAAATCCGATGCTTGCCACTAGACAAAAACAAAGGAGGAAGCATGATTTTTTCATAATGTATCGTACGAACTAATGGTCATTTTGATAAAATTAAAATCCCGCACTGACCCGTGGATCTTCATTCTTGGCCATCCTATTTTAAAGGTTGGAACGAAAATCTCCTTCTTTCACCATAATGTGATAGGGTATGCGCTCGTTTATTCGGGATACCTGATTAAATACGGCAAGTATAAGGTATGATTATTTTATGAAATCATGGCAATTATTGCGTCAAAAACCTGTTTTTCAAAGATGTACCTTAAACAGGGAAGGGCTTTTCCCTTCGGGCAGGAGTTCCAAAATCTGAACCTCTTTTCGTTGATCCGCCTTTCCGAAATTATAATAAACGATACACTTCAAGTACACTGGGTCAACGGTCACGTATTCGGCCAGGTCATTTACTTTTAGATACCAGTCCCCTTTTTGGGCACCGATAAGCTCAAATTCCTCAGTATTCACATCATTTTTGATACCCTCAAAATATTCTGTGGGGTTGCCCACTTCGGAATGTTCCCAAGTGAAAAACCGTTTATCTGGATTGATGATCTGTAGTTCGAATTCGGCGTTACTTTTGCTCCACATGACCAATATCCGGGCATCGAACCGCAACGGGTTCGCATATTTCTTATCGGATTCGGAGACCGTAATATTCGCACCCTCGGTATTCAGCAAACCATGAAATTCATTGGTTACCGGCTTGTTCAAGCCACTAAAGTCAATTTCTATTGGGTTGCTATTCAGGGCCAATTCAGAGAGTTGCGCGTACGCCAATTGGTATTTTTTGTTGTCCTCGGCACTCAAGGCCAGATCAAGCTTGGCCTGTGCGCTGCGCTCGTCCAGCTCCAAGATCTGTTCGTTTATTTTAAAGGCGTTCGCAAACTCCCCGTTAGCATCGTAAGCATAGGCCAGGATACGAAGCAAGGGAACGTTCTTGGCGTTGAGTTCGGCGATGTTCGATAAGATCCTTTGGGCCAAAACGGCATCGCGCAGCTTAAACTGCTCGAATACGTTTATAAAATAGGTGGGCGACGCCAAATAATCCATGCGTTGTTTAAGATACAGGGTATAGGCCACCATGACATCGTTGGTGCCCTTCAATTCATTTATATAGCTAGGCTCGGGGATATTCTTACCACTTGAAAGATCGCCCTCATAAACATTGTTCGTCAATCGCGCCCTATCGACGGGTTTCTCTCCCGGTTTTTTGAATTTGGCCGATTTGGTGGTAATCAAAATGACCCCATTGGCTCCCAAAGAACCAAAGCGGGTCGTCGCGGCCATCCCTTTAAGGACCGTAATATCAGCAATGTTTTCGGGGTCCACAAATCCAAAACCCGGTTGTGGGGAAGAATTGCCCTTAGAGGAGTTGGCCTGTTCCTGTGGTACCCCGTCGATAACCACAAGACCATAATTATTGAGCTGCATCGAATTTTGAGAGCGTATGGTTACCTTGCTGATATCTTCCTCCCTACCCAACTGCACCCCAGAAAATTTACCTTGTATGGCTTGGGACACATCGGTGGTTATGGGCGAAATCTGCTCGTCGCCGATGGATTGCACTGCTACCCCTACCCTATTTTTATCTACTTCCCCATTGCCGATATTCACCGATTCGACCGGGTTTTCAACGGGCCTTTTTTCACTAACCACCACCTCCTCAAGCCGGATGCCCATTCCAGTCGCCACCGAATCTTTTTGCGGTGCACCACTCGTGGTGGCAACATCATTCTCTTTTGCAGATTGGATCTGGGAGGCCGTATCTGAAAAAAGGGGACGGCCATAGTCGAACAGGCGGCCCTTGCTCGCCACCAACAAGGCATTCAGGTCATTTTGCTCTTTGTAGGGGTTGCTATTGATGATCAAGGTCTTGATGCCAAAACTGGGTATCCCTGTGCCAAATGTCTGGGCACCATCGGTGAACAGGAGCAGTTCGTTATGCTCTAGGGAAATTTGGTTTTCGACCGACTTGTAATTGGTGGCGCCATCATATACGACGTTTTTTAGTTTTTCCTGAAGGGTTTCCCATTGGCCTCCTACCACCTGGTATTCCAGATTTTCAATTACTTCGTTCGCAAATAATACCAGGTTTACCCGTAGATCCCGATTGCGCTTGAAATAATTGTCTAAAAACTTGAAGTCACTTTCGAGTTCCCGATTCTGCATAGAGAATGAGACATCCCAAGCCAGGAGTACATATTTTGACCCTGTGGCCTGGGAAAAAAGATACCCCGAGAACAACAGCGCTGAAAATAGAAGAAAAAACTTTCGTACCATATGCCTCCCGCCTTAATTTCCCTGATGCGTTTTGACCTTTGGGATCAATAATAACTCGGTCTGTCGTCCATTTACATACCGAAAGCCCTCCTGGCCAAAAAATCCGGGTTCTTCCAACATGATCCGGATGTCCCGTTGCCATTCTGGAATAGTAATCGTAGTATTCAGTTCGATGGCATACACCGTATTCGGATTCAGCGGATAATGCTCCCCATCATCTTTCATCACCCCTCCTTGGGAATCCCACATCCCGATCGTAGTACCCGCCGAGTGCCCATAATATCCCAAGGGATGCGTATAAATCGAAGGTCGCAATCCGGCACCTTTGGCTTCCTGAAGGGCTTGCGCCAAAATCTCGTTGCCCGAGCGTCCTTCGATCATATTTTTTGTAAGGAAGTCCTGCACACGATTTCCATCCTTGAGACCGTCGATGAGGAATTTCGGCGCCATTTTCTCCTGGGGCCTGAGAACGTAGGCCAATTCCTGGCAGTCGGTATTCAAACGGAGGTAGGTGATACCGAAATCACAATGCAGTAGGTCACCTGGTAAGATGACCAGATCGTCGGGCCGACCTGAAAACGAATACAGATGGCCCACCAATTCCTCGTTGCTCCGTTGCACATCGACGGTGGGATGAAACCAGGTCTCCAGACCTAGGTCGGTTACCTTTTGGCGCAGCCACCACTCTACTTCGGAAGTGGTGGTTATCCCGGGAGTAATGACCGATTCAGAAAAGGCCTCCGCGATGATATCGTGCGTAATGTCGACCAATTGATTATAGATGACCATTTCCCGAGGGGTGCGCGTTTCGATCCAACGTACGGCCAATTGTTCTGCCGACACTACCTTCGTATGGAATTTTTTAGGTAGATACGCCATAAATTCATCATAATCGGTCTTATCGAGTCCGTCTGCCACATTATGGTCCTTAGAATAATCGAGTCCGATTTTGCTTGGATTCCGTTCCTCGATCAACTGGACCAAACGTTTCCATTGGTCAGGTTCGGTTTCCTTGTCCCAGGCCGAGCTGATGTTCTCGCCGACATCATATCGGGCCACTGCGAGTTTTTCTATGCTATTCTTTTGTTTGTTTCTATAAAACAATAAGATAGTCCTTCGCCGTGCATTCAACCAGGTCGAAGGCAGCATGGTGCGAAGTACCGGGTCTTCGTTGTATTCCCTTGAAATAACGATCCACATATCAATTTGGGCCGTATCCATTAATTGGGGCAGCAGATTATCAAACCGATCGGTAAGGATTTCATCAACCACCCGGGAGCGTTCTTTTTCTGGAAGAATCTGTTGGGCGTTCGCAGGATTGAAAATGAGCACTGAAAATAAAATAAGAAAGAAATTTCGCATCGTTTGAGTTTATAAATTGAAATTACAAAATATTATGAATTCGAATGAATCGCTTGCAGGAGCGTTTCCTTTCGAAGCATTTTTCCGTTCGGGGTAGTTATCATTTTAGGAATCGTAAGTATTTCCTTGGGATATTCCGGACCTGACAGGGAAGAAAGCGATTTTATTTTTTCCATAAGTTCCTGTTTGTCGATGTCGCCTTCTACTAGCAGCACCATTTTTTGACCTAATTGGTTATCGGGAAGTCCGGCAACAAAAAATCGATTGGCGATTATCGGTGCCAAATGAGCTTCGATCTGCTCAGGAAATAATTTTATTCCCCCTGAATTAATGACGTTGTCAAAGCGACCCAGCCATTCGAATTCGGTTTCGGATCGGAGGTTCACTAGGTCATTGGTAATGATATCCTCTCCCGAAATATTTGGCGCATGAATTACAAGGCAACCTCTATGATTAACCGATACCGTGACATTTGGCAAGCATTTGAAGTCGTTCTTTAGGATACCTTTCGATTTACCACCCATAGCCAATTCTGATTCGACTCCTTCCATGGAATGGATCGTAGAACAATTGTTTATTTTTCGAACGGCGATATGCGATACGGTTTCGGTCATCCCATAGGTTTCATAGATTTCGCTGGTACTATTCTCGAGTCGTTCGATCAGCTTTCTTGAAATCGCTGCCCCACCAACTAGTAAGATCCTGATCAAATCAAGCTTCTCCAATGAATTCTCAAGTTGTATGGGTACCATGGCACAGAAATCATAACTTTTCGAAGTGTGCTCCAGGGGGTTTGAGGATGGTGCTATATAATCTAATTCGAGCCCTAATACCATGGCACGTACCAACATCATCTTGCCCGCGATATATTGGGTCGGCAAACAATGCAAGGCTGAATTTCCTGCTTTCAGATCGAAGTACTCCCCGGTGGCCTTGGCTGAATTGAACATCTGCCATTTTTCCAAAGAAATAGGTTTTGGCACCCCAGTCGATCCTGATGTTTTCACCTCGAGGCCGGAAGCCTCATTGCCCCAATCCAGCAAAAAATCACCGATTTCCTTTTCGTACGGTTCCCCTTCCTTGACAAGACTATAGGCAACCTCCTTTAATTCTTCTTGGGAATAGGCATGCCCATTTAATTTAAATTTGGGATGGATTTCAATCGACATGGGCTATTTCTGATTTTTCCGCAAGGAATACTTCCTTGGTCACGATTTTTCCCGTTAGGCGTTGCCGCCAATCGGTCCATTTGTACTTCCTTGCAAAAATGAACAACAGGATGGGATAGATCACAAAAACCGGAATGAGGGTATCAATACCCAGGGTAGGTTCGGCAACGCTCTTGAATAGGGCATCTACCTGAAAGGCCGTACCATCGGAAGTAACCAAAAGTGCACCAATCAGATTGTTCGCCGCATGAAAGCCCAGGGCAAGTTCAAGACCTTCGTCCATCAGCGTTAAAATACCCAGAAAAAGACCTGTTCCGATATAATAGACCATGATACCGTACCCGAGTTGTTCCACTTCCGGATTTCCCAAATGCATCAATCCGAAAAGCACTGAGGTGACCACGAGGGGTACCCATCTATTTTTGGCCATGATCCCGATGCCCTGCATCATATACCCACGAAAAAGATACTCCTCAAAACTGGTCTGAATAGGAATAAGCAATACGGCGATAACAAAAAGGTAAAGAAAGGGTTCTAACTTAAAATTCAGCACATAATCCTGAGGTGAAAAAAACATGTCTATGCCAGTGATTAGTATCGTAATAATGGCCCATACCCCGAAAGAAAAAAAGATGCGTTTCCAATCGACCCGCTTTCGAGAGGTAGTCAGTGAGGTAATGCTTTGATAGTGGATGTATTTAACCCACAAAAAAAGTATCCCCAGACCAATAACGAATGGTATCAACATTTCCACTAAAAACCGGTTCGCGCCTTTTTTTGAAATTTCTGACTGCATAATGGCGTCCACGTTCAGGTTCAACAATTTTATGAGCGCATAGTTGACCACCATGAGGCCAATAAATCCCATGGGAATCAAAAAATATTTCCAGATTCCCAATTCGCCCTTATATCCTTGTTCTATGTACATAATGTATCGATTATGGTGGTTTCCCAATTTTTGTTTTTTTTATATACTAAATTACCCTTTTCAACGGTCAGGGGACTCGCAAAGTTATTGGTGAACAGACTCCCCGTGCCTAGGCCTTGTGGCAATTGGTTTTTCAAGGTAAACGTCCATTGCGCAATGGCATTCAGACCAATATTACTTTCGAGGGCACTGGTTATCCACCAGCCGATATCCTGTTTTTCGGCCAAGGTTATCCATTCGGCGCTCCCTTTATATCCTCCGATCAAACTGGGTTTTAA
>JALHST010000053.1 GCA_022865355.1 Maribacter sp.
CAAAATCGGCATCGGAAGGGTTTTCAACGACTTCAAAATATTTTTTGACAATCTCCATGTTGAAGGGATATTCTACCTTTTCCGGTGTTTTCATACCGAACCAATTGGTGCTCGCCGCAATATGTCTTTGTGGTACAAACACTTTTTGTTTTGCTTTAAGGGGCAGCACATTTCGTTGGTTCTTGAGCAGGATGATGGAACGCAATTGGGCATCATAACCAGCCTTCATGAATTCGGGATTTCCTACTATTTTTTCGGTTTCCGCCGTATCCAAATACGGGTTTTCAAAGAGCCCCACCCGAAAAATATTCGTCAACAAGCGTACCGCTGAGACTTCGAATCTTTTGCGCATAAAGTCTTCACCATGTTCGGCAACTCCGAGTTTATAAGCCTCTAAGATTGGGCCCATTTCGTTGTTGCCGCCAAATTGGTCTACTCCGGCTTCGATAACCTTATAGTGACGCTCTGGAACACTCATAGTTTCCACACCCCAACTTTTGCCCTCAAATTTATCTATAGCAGAAACATCCCTGGTGATTCCCCAGTCGGTACAAATAACCCCATCATAACCATAGGTACCCCGCAGGACATCTGTTATCAAATATTTATTAAAGCCATTACCTACATGATCCCCATTTTTGGTGTCCTGACCAAAAGAAATCGTATAATAGGGCATAACGGCAGCAGCTATTTTAGTCGGACCGTTTAATTTAAAGGCACCTTCGGTAAAAGGTTGCAAATGGTCTTTTAGGTTGTTGCCGGGATAGACCGCGTAGGCACCATAACCAAAATGACCATCCCGACCACCCTCTTCAGGACCACCACCGGGCCAATGTTTTACCATGGCATTCACACTTGAGTACCCCCAACCTTCTTTTGTATCCAGGGTGGTCTGAAATCCATCTACGTAGGCCCTGGCCATATCGGTGGCCAGATTTGGATCTTCGCCCATGGTGCCATCAAATCGGCTCCAGCGAGGTTCGGTTGCCAAATCGATCTGAGGTGACAGGGCCGTTGCAATGCCGAGGGCCCGATATTCCTTTGAACCAATTTCTCCAAATTGGCGCATAAGTTCGGGGTCGAATGAGGCCGCGATTCCTAAGGTACCCGGCCACATTGAGATATTCCCTCCCGCACCGGCATTGAACTCGGCATACGAATCACTACCATGCCGCGGATCGGAACTCGAATTAATCGGAATTCCCATGCCGATTTTTTCAACCATGGCCTGGGCATTGTTATTCCATTTAGCCGCATCCTTGGGAGATTTTACACTGGTAATCAATACATGCCTTAAGTTGTCCTTTTCCAAAAAAACCTTCTGAGCATCGGTTAAATCGCCTGCATCTGCACCGCTATCATCAAAAGGTTTACCACCATAGGTAGCGGGACCTGCAAAACCACCCCTTCCAGGAATCGATTGGTGCGCACTGTAAAGCATCAGTCCGGCAATTTGCTCCAAAGACATTTTCGCAGCCAGGTCATTAGCGCGTTCTTTGGTAGCCAATCGCCAGTCTTCATAGGGATCTAATTTTCCATCTTTATTTAAGTCTTTAAAAGCATAGCGATCGACGGTCAGGAGTTTCACACCCGAATTCAGATTATATCCTAATGTTGCGCCTCCTTCATTGTTCACAATATTATAATCCCCTTTATTCATTTCCGTAAATTTTGGACTACAGCCCACAACTAGTAAAGCCATAAGACTTGAAATCGACCTTACTGATTTTTTTGGGATTATCATTTTCATATTCAATAGGTTCATTTTATTGGTTTTTTACTAAGTCAAACAATTCCTTGTCCATTTGTGGCTTCACTTCGCAGCGGGTATCGAAATGCATCGTCGCCGTATTTTTGGCGCTGTAGGTCGGCCAATCTGGAAGTTCGTTATGATTCGGATTTCCGGTCTTTGCGAAATTGATCCAGGCTTGACTTACTTTATTCGCGAGTTCTTGGGCTTCTTTTCCGCCCCCGGTCATATTCTGGGCGCGTTCGATATTGTCAAACACAAAGGGGAGTTCCATACAATGCAACGATTTGTATTTGCCGTCAAATACCGGGGATTGCCAGGTGAACAAGTACATGTAGACCGCGGCACTTCCTGGTAATTTCGATTTTTCATTGGCCTGATCCACTGCTCCTGGCCGGAACATGGTATCGATATCCAGTAAGTCTGAAGGTTTGGTATCTGTTGGATAGGCTTTTTTGACCGCAGCAACATAGGCATCGGCCTTCTCTTGATAGGTTTCTTTAATGTGTGCTAAAATTTCGGTTTCGGATGCCTTGAAAAAACGGCCATTCGCAAAAGGTGTAAATTCATTTTTCGTTGTACCTATTAGTAAGGGGATGTCTTTCGAAAGTGCAAAGGCTTCCGGGGCAAATAGTTGATACGGCAAATCATCACCATCTCGGCTAGGCCCCCAGCTCAATCCGAAGCCGATGACCGGTTTTCCGGCGGCCTTCATTTTTTCAGCAATGGTCTGTAAAGCCTTACCGCCGGCCGCACTTAATTTTTCAAATGGTATTTTCTGTATGCTGTCAACTTGACTTGCATTGAGTCCGAGGTTTACCATTACCTCGGCACCTATGTCCTGGGTCTCGGATTTTTCGAGCATGGCGGTTCGGAAAGAGCCGCTTTCATTCACGGCTTTATGAAACAGCCCTTTGGCCTTGGGCATGGCCATCAATGTATTTACTTTGGCCCCGCCCCCGGATTGCCCAAAAATGGTCACATTATCGGGATCCCCACCGAAATTTGAAATATTCGACTTTACCCATTCTAACGCCGCCACCATATCAAGGATACTCGTATTGGCCGAATGTTTGTATTTTTCACCATAGGCCGACAGGTCTAAAAAGCCCAGGATATTCAAACGATGGTTGATGGAAACGACTACGACATCGCCTTTTTTACTCAGATTTTCCCCATCATACGAAGGCAGTTCCTGACTTGAGCCTGCCGTGAATCCACCGCCATGGATCCAAAAAAGGACCGGTCTTTTCTTGCCGTCATCGATTCCGGGCGTCCAAATATTGATCCGCAGGCAATCTTCATTGGTGTAGCCCCAATCATGGTCGAAAACGAATTCAGGTTCATCCTGAACTGAAGTGGTCGGTGTCAATAAGGGTGCTACCGGGCCGTAAGTCGTTGAACTCCGAATTCCTTCCCACGAAGCTGGTTTTGAAGGCGCCATAAAGCGTTCTGCCTGCGCATACGGAATGCCCTTATAGGTAAAAATACCGTCATGAATATACCCCCGGACCTTGCCGGACTCAGTGTTCGTAATGGCCACATTTTCCCCGGTGCTGATTTCTTGCTGGGCCATAATTAGAGCCCCTGGCAAAATCATGGAAATTAGGACTAAAAGTCTTATCGATTTTTTCATTTTTAATGTCTTCGGTTCTTTACTTTGTTGATCGATCTTTATTTGAGCCCTAATTTCTTGAGGCCTTCATGACTTATTTTTATTGCTTCAAGCGGTGTCATGTCAAAGGTTCGGTCTTGCTCGACCATATAATATTTCATCCCGGAAAGTTTTTTGTTCGCAAGGATCTTTGCAAAATCGATATGCCCATTTCCAACGGGGGCGAACCTTCCCTGATCATCCATGTCTTTTACGTGCCAAATTTTAAAGCGTCCTGGGTATTTTTTAAAGTACGCTATGGGATCGGCACCGGCTTTGGTCACCCAATAAAGATCCATTTGAAAGTTCACGAAATTGGGATCCGTATTTTCTAGTAGATAATCGATGGGGACAATGCCATCACTATCTTTCTTGTATTCGAAATCATGATTGTGATACAGTAGTTGAATCCCCGCTTTTTTACATTTTTTACCAAGGGTGGTCAAAATATTCGCAAGGTTTGCGGCTCCTCCGGTCATGCCCATGGTCTGGGTCGCGCCATCGGATTTAAAGAGGCCCATCGGAGGTACGGGCACAACGAAGTATTTAAAGCCGGCTGCCTTGACATCTGCGATCATGGCATCGGCATTATCGAGCGTAACCGATCCTTGGTGGGTGCTAATGGGTTGTAGACCTATTTCTTTCAAGAGTTTTTTAAATTCGATGGGAGTCATGTTATAGAATTTCCCATTATCGTATCCAGCCGCTTCGATATTTTTATAGCCGGCGTCGGCCACGGCTTGGAGTGTAGCTTTTGCATTGGTTGCCATATCATCGCGAACGGTGTACAGTGCGAGCCCGCCAAATTTTTCTTGGGCGTTGGTTATAAAAATGCCGGCAAGAAAAAGTGAAACTACCAGTAGTTTCATAGAGAATCGAATAGAAGTTTTCATGAGAATTATTGATTAAAGTTGAAAATATGATTTAAATGTTTCTGTTTTTTGAGCCAAGGGATATGCAAAATACGGAACCTTAGGATGAATAGGCCGATAAGGAATCCGAATGGAGCGTGTCATTTATTGTTGTGTGCAGCAGTTTGCCTTCCATTTTTAAATATTTAAAATTAGTACTGACGATCGTCTTACCGGTCCACATTTTTGATTTTCTTAAAACTATATAGATAGGGTGCTTTGTGTGCTGTACCTTGAAACAGTTTTTCGTGGCGTTCCAAAATATCCATACTCAGCATTTTACGCTGAAATGTGGTACGCCTTAGTTTCTCACCCAAAATGGCCTCGTAAACTTCCTTTAGTTGTTTCATTGTAAACTTTGGAGGCAAGAGGTTCATGCCTATCAATTTCTTATCAATGTTCCGTTTTAAGGTTTCCAAGGCCATTTTGACCATATCAGAATGGTCCATTATGAGGGTTGGAAGGTCATTAATCGCATACCAATTGATCGAATCGGATAGCTCATCGGCTCTTGGAGCCACTTCATCGTAATTGATGAGCGCGTAATAGGCCACCGAAATAAAACGGTCGAGCAGCCAATACGTATCAGGAAAATCATAGTCGTTTTCTGCCAAAATACGACGCATGATCGTTGCGTTTGATCTAGCGTTGTTTCCAAATGTGTGAAACTGTTCCAGATAAATGTTATCAAGTCCTGTGCGTTCCTTGAGACTTCTTTGCACGGCATCGTCCAAATTTTCATCCCGTTTCACGAATCCACCGGGTAAGGCGAACAATCCGGTATTGTGATATTCCAAAACCAGTATTTTAAGTTGCTTCCCGTTAAATCCGAAGATGACCGAATCAAAGGCCAAATGGGGGATAAATTCCTCTTGGGCAGGAAGCTTCTTTTTTTTGTCTTTTATCAAAAGCGATGTTTCATAGGGTAACTTACTGCCCGTATTTTGGCCATATTGATCTTTTTGCCTCAAAATAAGTGTCTAAAGTTGAAATTAAATGGTTTTGACCTTCATCTGAAACGAGCTCGTTTTCAGAATTTTGTTTCAAATAAGTTCTAAATTTAAAATAAAAAAAGTATTATTGTTACAAATTGAGACAATAATTGAATTTTAAATTAATCCAAAATGAAAACGCTGCGGATTTTATTGCTTTTTTCTATAATTATAACGAATACGATAGTGGCCCAAGACAAAAATGCCTTTGCGGTACAGGTGAAAATTGAAAATGGCTTGATCGAAGGCAATTATAATACCCAAACGGGCATTCAGACCTATTTGGGCGTGCCTTTTGCGAAGCCCCCGATCGGCGAATTTCGATGGAAAGCGCCCCAACCCTTAGCGAACTGGCAAGGGGTCAAGGAGACGAAAAAATTTGGTCCAAGACCTATGCAAACCATGGTCTTTGGGGATATGAGATCACGGTCGGACGGGGTAAGCGAGGATTGCCTTTATCTTAATGTCTGGACTCCCGCTACCCGCAATACCAAGAACCTTCCTGTATTGGTCTATTTTTTTGGTGGCGGGAATGTCGCGGGCGATGCTTCAGAATATCGATACGACGGCGAAAGTATGGCCAAAAAGGGTATTGTGGTGGTCACCACAAATTATCGGCTTAATATTTTCGGATTTTTGGCACACCCGGAACTAAGTGCCGAGGCACCCTATGGAGCTTCGGGAAACTATGGTCTGCTGGATCAGAACGCCGCCTTAAAATGGGTGCAGAAAAATATTGCGGCCTTTGGTGGGGATCCCGGAAAAGTGACGATTGCCGGGGAATCGGCGGGATCGATTGGGGTAAGCCAACAAATGGCCTCGCCCTTGTCGAAAAATTTGATCGCAGGCGCTATCGGGGAAAGTGGTGCCGGAATCAACCCGACCATGGCACCCGTATCTTTAAAGGAAGCCGAAAAAATCGGATCTGAATTTGCAAAAAATGCGGGGTTTCCTACCCTTGCTGAATTGCGTGCTTTAAGTTCAAGGGAAGTCTATGAAATTTATAATGAATCGAAACGGTTTGGATTTCCAGCGGTAATTGACGGGTATTTTCTGCCTAAGACGCTCCCTGAAATCTTTGAAAGTAAAGAGCAGGCCATGGTGCCCTTGCTAGTGGGATGGAATTCTGCCGAGATTCCCGGGATGGCCTTTATGCAAGGTCAACCCAATACCAAGGAAAATTATGTGACTAAAGTAAAGGAAGCCTATCCAAAAGATTATCAGGAGGTTCTATCACTATATCCCGATACCTCTGAAAAGGAAATTGAAATTTCGGCCACGGCCTTGGCATCCGATCGCTTTATATCCTATAGCACCTGGAAATGGTTCGATCTGCAACGAAAAAACAGCGATCAACCTGTGTATCGCTACTTATTTAGTAGAATTCGTCCGCCCTTGGTCGATA
>JALHST010000054.1 GCA_022865355.1 Maribacter sp.
ACATAAGCCCGACTGTCATTCCGACGATTCCCCAAAACAGTGTTGCATAAAGGAACTTTTTTACGATTTTGTTGTCGTAATAGAATTGCTGTACTTCCATAATTTTGGTTTAGAAAAAAGAGAATGAACAAGAATAAAACACAATAAAACGATTGGTCTCATTGCGGGTTTGTTCCCTAGCCCATGTGCTCTCTTCTTTTTTTAAGTTTGATTGATTTTTTTTTGATTTCTAATTTTTTTAATGATTTTGTATTTCTTCCTTTCAATATTGGGCTTGTCTTTACCAGCTCATCCTCAAATAAAATTCGCACAGAAGGCGTATAGGTATCATCATATTGCCCGCTCTTTACCGAAACGATAAATGCGGCAAAAAAAATAACGGCAACAACAAGGCTTATAGACAATAACACATAAATAACACTCATACCCACTTGAATTCTGGCGTAAAACTATTAGGCTACTACTTTATTACATATGACTTTTATCAGGTTTTCAGATTTTAAACATTCAAGGCAGTTTTCTGCCCAAAACATTGGTCATAAACGTTGTAAAAGCCACGATACTAATTGAACTCAATGGCATCAATATCGCTGCGATCACGGGTTGTAATTGACCTGTTACCGCAAAATAGAGTCCGACGATATTATACAATAGCGACAAGGCAAAACTCAGTTTTATAATTTTCACGGCTTGCTTTGACGCCTTGATATAATCGTTAAGTTGTTGAAATTTCGAAGCATCCAGAATACCATCACAAGCTGGTGAAAAGACGCTTATATTTTCTGAGATAGTAATACCAACATCACTTTGGGCAAGGGCCCCGGCATCGTTGAGGCCATCGCCTACCATCAATACCTTTCTCCCTTTCTCCTGTAATGACTTGATGAACCTCAATTTATTTTCCGGTTTTTGATTAAAATAAAGAGGTGTTAGTTTTGGCAATAACTGCTCCAACCGGGTTTTCTCCGCTTCGTTGTCACCGGAAAGAATAGCCAATTGAAGTGTTTCCGACATTGATTCAAAAAGTACTTCAAGACCTTCCCGGTATTGATTGTGAAAAATATAACATCCTTTGTAAAGGTCGTTGCTACTAATGTGCACCGAGGTCTTATGTACACTGCCAGGTACCGGTATCCCAACGAAATCGGCAGAACCTATCTTAATATGACTTTTGTCTTTTGAACCCGTCACGCCTTTGCCCACATGTTCTTCATATTCATCTAAGGTCATGATGTTTTGTTCGGCCAACAGCTGATATAAGGTACGACTCAAAGGATGGTTCGATGCCCGCAAGGTATTCTTCAAGAGCGATTCCTCATCAGGGGTCAACGCCATTCCTTCATAAGTGGCCGTACTCTTCTTGGCGCTTGTAATGGTACCTGTCTTATCAAAAATGGCGGTGTCTATCCGGGCCAGTTGTTCTATAGTCCGGGTGTCTTTTAAATAGAATTTTTTTCGACCGAAAATTCGGAGCATATTGCCTAAAGTGAATGGGGAAGCGAGTGCAATAGCACATGGACAGGCAATTATCAATACAGAGGTAAACACGTTCAAGGCCATCGTGGGATTGCGATATAGCCAATATGAGGTGGCTACAAAGGCAATGGTCAATACAGAGAATGTAAATCGTTTACCGATACTATCGGTGAGTGTCTGGAATGTACTTGATTTGTCTTGATGGAAGATCGAATTGCCCCATAACTGGGTCAGATAACTTTGGGAAACCGATTTTACTGCCTCTAGTTCGATAGCTCCATTCAATTGTTTTCCGCCCGCAAAAATCGTATCACCCGATTCCTTTTTTAAGGGCTCGGCTTCACCGGTGACAAAACTATAGTCGATTCGCGCATGGCCCGTTTTAAGTATGGCGTCAACCGGAATTATTTCTTCGTTTCGGATTAATAACCGATCGCCTTTTTTAATATCATGAACTTGGGTCGTTTCTTCTTTTCCATCGGAAGTTATCCTCGTAACAGCTATCGGGAAGTAGGATTTGTAATCTCGTTCAAACGACAAAAAGGAATAGGTTTTCTGTTGAAAGAATTTACCTAGTAAGAGAAAAAAAACCAGACCGGTGAGCGAATCAAAAAAGCCGGATCCCCAATCAAATATAATTTCCACGGTACTTCTTAAAAACAAAACAAGAATGCCTAGGGCAATGGGAACATCGATATTCAATAATTTACTTCGCAATCCTTTATACGCCGAGATAAAATAATCCCTATCTGCATAAAATACGACCGGTAGCGAAAAGGTGAACATCAACCATCGAAAAACGTCCTGGTATTGATTTAGCCAGAATTCTCCTCCGGTTGTTTTACTTGACGCCAAATCAAAGTATTCGGGAAATGATAGGAACATTACGTTCCCGAAGGCAAAGCCGGCAATGCCCAATTTATAGATCAGACTCCTGTCGATCGGTTTTTTTTGGTTATCGAAATCATCCAATGAAATAGAAGGTTCATAACCAATTCGCGTCAATAACATGACCAGTTGCTTTAACGAAATCTCATGGCTGTTATAGGTAATCCGTACCGTCTTTCTTGGGAAATCAACTTGTGAACTCCGGATAAATAGGTTTAGCTTGTGCAGGTTTTCTAGAATCCAGATGCACGAACTGCAATGTATATGGGGAATGTATAAATTCACTATTTGCAGGTTGCCGTCACTAAATTCGGTAAGCCTATCAACGATTGTCGGGGAATCAAGAAAATTGTATTTACATACCACCTCTTTAGGTATGGCACCGGCGGCGGCCTGTAGGTCATAATAGTACGACAGGCCATTGTCGGAAAAAATTTCATACACTGTCTTACAGCCAGTACAGCAAAAGTTTTTATCGTCAATATGTATGGACGTATTTTCGCAAACCTCACCACAATGGTAACACAGTTCTTTATCCACGAATCTTAACATTTGCCTATACCTAGTGCAAAAATGTACAGCCTTAGTCTTATAAAACATGATAATTGTCAGTTTTTCATTAAATTACCGGAAGTATTTTTGTAGTGTCAGGTAAATTAAAGCGTATTATGGAAAGCAGATGTGAAAATTGTATCATTCGTCAGTTTAACTCTTTACGGGCAATGAATAAGGAAGAACTGAAAAAAGTCGCCGATTCTAAAATCACCATGTCGATCAAGAGAGGTGAGGCCCTATTTCGTGAGGGTGAAAAGTTGGATGGTGTTTTCTGTATTCGTGATGGGGTTTCCAAACTTTCAAAATTAAGTCCCAATGGCAAGGATCAGATCGTAAAATTGGCGAGTAAAGGTCAAGTAATGGGACAGCGCTCGGTGATTGTCGAGGAAACGACCAATTTGAGTGCCGTTGCAGTTAGTGATATGGAAGTTTGTTTTATTCCTAAGGAAAGCATTACCCATACCTTGCATTCAAATCCCAATTTTGCCGTTGAGGTTTTGCGGCATATGGCCCACGATTTGAGGGAAGCTGATGACGTCATTGTGAACATGTCACAGAAGACGGTAAAACAACGTATTGCCGAGGCGTTCTTATACCTCCAGAAAAATTATGGCGAAGATCAGGATGGGTTTCTTATATTGACCCTTTCCCGGGAGGATATTGCCAATGTGGTAGGTACTGCCACGGAATCTTGCATTCGTATTATTTCAGAATTCAAGAAAAAGGGATTCCTCAAAACATCGGGCAAGAAAATCGGTGTCACAAATCAAAAAAAACTACGTGATTTGGTCGAAGGATTCTGAATTTCACACTAGAATAAACCTGATAAATATCATAGTTTCAGCCTGTACAGCGTTCTAATTTTACCCCAATGTTTAGAATGGACAAGCATGAAAAATATACTGCTACCTACTGATTTTTCTGAAAATTCCTGGAACGCGATCCAATATGCCATTTCGCTTTTTAAAGAGAAAAATTGTGTATTTTATCTATTACATACCTATACCCCCGCCATTGCCAGTCACCGTTTTATGGCCTCGGCACTTCAAGGCGGCAATGTTGAAGACGGACTTCAGATGGCTTCTATTAGGGGTTTAAAAAAGATGGTGCAGCGAATAAAGGAAACGTATGATTTGCCAAATCATCGAATTGATACGGTTTCCTCATTCAGCCTGTTGACCGATATAATGCAGGAGCTTGTCACAGAAAAGGACATCGATCTAATAGTGACGGGAACTAAAGGTGCGACCGGTCTTGACGAGGTTTTTATGGGGAGCAACACGGTACGCATGATCAAGACGATAAAAAGCTGTCCGGTTTTGGTGATTCCCCAGCATTTTAAATTCGAAATACCTTCTGAAATTGCCTTTGCTACCGATTTTACGCGATTTTATACCCTTGCGGAGCTTGGACCCCTTATTCAAATAGCCCAAGCGTTTAAGGCTACCATCCGAATCGTTTATGTACAACATGAACTTAAGGCACTAACCGAATTGCAGCAATTCAATTTAAATATGTTGAGAAAATATTTCGGTTCTCTCGAACATTATGTGCATACGGTCTCCGAATTAAACTCAGTGGCCAACTCGTTGGAAATTTTCGCAAGCGAGTTGGACATTCACTTGCTAGCGATGCTGAATTATCAGCATAGTTATATGGAAATGTTGACACGTGAACCCGTGGTCAAACAAATCGCCTTTCATACCGAAATTCCACTTTTGGTCATACCCGAACTGGGCCTGCATGTTGCTTCAAAAAAAAAGAAGAATAATGAAATGTCGATTACTAATTAGGTCGTGAACCGATAGGATAATCTTCATAGAAATCGTCGAACGTTTTTGTAGTAGTATATGAATCGGTCAATACCATGTACACCATATAGACCACAGCAAACTGTCCGATTATCGTGACATAAAATACCCAATTGAACGGCAGGGCCATCGCCGCCATTATCGTACCAATTATTAAAATTATCGTGGTCGTAGCGACCCAGAACATAGCAGAAAGTTTCATAGGCTTTTTATTCTAAAGGTACTGAGTCCGAAACAGACTTTTGCTTAAGAATATATTAAAAATTATATGCTGATGCCAGAGCAATGGTGGCTCCGCCACCTCGATCAACCGAAAGAATTGGAGGGCGTAAATGGCATAGCAGATTTCATAGGTCGTACTCTTTTTGCATTTATTTTTGAATCCAAAATTTATCTTCTTCGGGAATATTTTTTTCTTTTCCCAAGGCCAAAGGATTAAATTCCGTTTTGGCAAAAAGGTACCATATTGTAGAAGAAAGGGCCGGGGCGATAGCGGCACGATCCCAAAGCGGGACAGAACCATAACTGGTGCCATAATTAGAGGCGTATGGCAAGCCTTTCGAGTCGTCAAGAGTGGTACTTGTTATAAATGTTTTTTCAAGTTCGGTCAACAAGGCGTCGGCATCGTTTTTCATGCCACCTGAACCAAATGCTACGGCCATTTGCGCAGTGCCTTCCAACCAAATAACATCCTTGTCTTCATCAAAACAATATCCTGTAATTTCTTGACCCGAGATGGCAAGCGACTGGGTGTTGAGATACCTTTGGGATTCTTGAAGCGTATGTTCCGGAAAATTTTCAAATATCATAAAACCCAAGGCATGCAGATCAAGTGCATAATTGTAATTGGGATTTTCGGGCCACGCTACCAAGGAATTCGATTCAGGTACCCATCGTTGATTTTTTAAAAAGGTAAGGATATTTCTATGAAAATCGTCATAACCTGCTACGGCGTTGAAGGCCGTTATAATTCCTTCGGTCACTTTGGGAATTTGCGTCCCGTCTTCATTTAATCCTCCCCAGAGTCCACCGTCCTCATCTTGTAAAGAGCGTAACCAATTCTCTAATTCATCGGCCATAAAACGATAGGTATCGTTACCGGTAGCTTTGTGATATTGGTTAATGGCGATAAGTAGCCAGGCATTATCGCCCATCCAGGTACGGTTGCCATTTTCCCCATTGGCGTTTCGGTATTGGTAAAATCCGCCAGATCCATTTAAGAGTTCAGTTTCTACTTTGGTATCAAAATAGTCAAGGATGTTCTCGGCGCGCGCAGTCTCGCCTTCCCGTATAAAAAGTATTGCCGCAAGGGCGTTGTCATAAAGAGAGACAAAATTCCCATTTTCCGAACTTTCAATCAGCCCAAGTGGTTGTTGCATCTTGGATACCCAATTCGAGGTTTTTTGGAGTTCCGTGACCAAATTTTCATTCTGTGGTATAATTGGGACTGTTGGCGGTTCAACCGGAACCATAATGATGGTATCGGTAACGAATACTTCAGTGATGTCTTCCTTGGCACAAGAAAGGAAAATAACGGCAATGACAAATACGGTTGAGAATCTTAATAGCATAGGTTGATTTTGATATGGGGAGCCAAATTCAATATAAAGCTACTTTACACGAACTTCAAACGACGTATTTTCCTACGAATCGGATATTTGTTCGTTAAACGGCACGTCCCTTGACCGTTCAGCTATTTTTTTTGCTTTTTAGACCCTTAGCGGGTCGTGCCGTTCGTCGAATCTTTACCGGGATGAAAGGTACTTTGGGAGAAAACCCATAGTAGGTCAATAAATAGTTTGGGCGCTTTGGTATATCAATTATCAAAAAGCTTTCTTATCTTTGCCATGTTGTGTTGTGTCCCAAAGCCTGTAAAAAGGCGAGGGTCAATGAAAGGCTTTCCATAATGGGAGGCTTTTTTTGTTGGTGGCAAGAACAATCATGTTTTTTATACGAGCAATATTCTTCGCAAAACCGAATTGGTATTTGAGTTCCCAACAATCAATACGGTTCTTCCTTACGAAACATTTCCCGTCGAGGGGCACTTTGAACACTTAGTATCAATTCCACGTTTTATTGCATCGAAATAAATTTTGCTTAGTAAACCTTTCATAGGGAATTATTAGTATATTTAACAAGGTATGTGCGGTTCCATTTAATTATCGATTAATTTCATGATTGGCCACCAACATTCTGGCCAAAACCTCGACTCGTCCGGTATTGTGAAAAGTTTCACATCACCTTTCCCCTCGATATCATTTTTAATTTGTGCACATTGGCATTTTTAGTTATTCAATGCGTAACTACTTGTGATTAGTAAGTATAGAAAGACTGAACATTCAAATAAATATTATCAATTAAAAATCGTGAACTATGAGAACAATTTTAATGGTACTTGTGACAGGCTGCATTATTTGGTCCTGTAATTCCCCAAAAACCAAGGAAATCGAAAAAGAAGAAGTAACCAGCACGGTTACCCCGATTGAAAGGGGAAAATACTTAGTCACCGTCCTAGGGTGTAATGATTGTCATTCGCCTAAAACGATGACGCCTAATGGCCCGGCACCCGATCCGGCAAGATTGCTTTCAGGTTTTCCGGCCAATGAAATCCTACCTCCTTTTGATGCGGAAACGGCGAAGTCGTATGTACTTTTTAATATGGATCTGACAGCAGCCACCGGTCCTTGGGGCACTTCATTTGCAGCCAATCTGACCCCTGATGGGACCGGTATTGGTAACTGGTCCGAAGAACAGTTCCTAAAAGCCCTCAAACAGGGAAAATGGATGGGTATGGAAGGTGGTCGGCAATTATTGCCCCCGATGCCTTGGCAGGGTTTTGCCGATTTACCCGATGAGGATGTTCGCGCCATCTTCGCCTATTTGAAAAGTTTAAAACCGGTAGATAATGTCGTACCCTTGCCAATACCACCTAGAGGTTGAGATAGGATCCCTATTTCAATCTTTTCCTTTTTGGGTGGGGAAGGGCGTCCTAATTTAAAATATAGAATCAATTGTTCTGTTCGACGGGCTGGCTCCTAAATTTTCCTATGGCATTTTAGGGCCAAATGGAGGTCTTCCGAAGAATAGTTCTGAGGCGGAGCTATAGGACAA
>JALHST010000003.1 GCA_022865355.1 Maribacter sp.
CCTTTTTTCCTGATATAGCGTTTCTTTATCATGTAATGGTCTTTCTTTTCCGATATCAATCCCTTGAACTGGCCCATGTCGAGTTCCACATCATCAGGATGTGTGAACTCTGTGAACACTTTACCCTTAAGTTCTTCACCTGTAAATCCGAGCATCTGCTGCAGTATATGATTTGTTTCCAGGATTCGTCCTTCTATATCCAGGCGTGCCATACCTATGGGGGCCTCTTCAAAAGTAGCCCTGAATTGTGCCTCGCTTTTTCGAAGTTCTTCTTCTATCCGCTTTCGCTCATCAATTTCCTGCTCAAGCTGGACCACTTTCTCCTGAAGCTTCTTAAAAATGCGGCGGCTGTATTTTTCAAGATACTCTTCATCCTTCAAAGTGGGCTCTATGATTTCCAGTTTGCCGCTTGAAAAATCAAGAAGTATCTGTGTAATTTCCTTTATGAGTTCTTCTGCTACCACCGTAAATGCCTTTTCCTCCTCCTTCCAAAATTTTTCATCATATATGGGATGTTCGACCTTTGGTATTTTTGGCAAGTTTCCAAACAGCGGGATGTGCCAAAGACAATGTCGAAGCAGAATACCTACCAGATCAGTTTCTTTATCATTATATCTGACGATGACCTTTTTAAGCCGTTCATAAATATCATCATCATCCAAAAAATCCTTACTGGCCAAGGCAATTACCAAATCGGCCTCGAATAACCGTTGTTTAATTTCATCGGTATTTGTACCCGCAATTTCTGCACGATCGGTTAAAATTTCAATAGCTGGTTTTGTATTTCGAGTAAAGGGTTTGATATAGCTGACTAAGGTTTTGCAGTCTTCAATATCCTGGTCTACGTTAGATGAGAGAAAATAGATAACGATCTTCTCCTTTTTTATCGCGGTAGCTACTTCGGTTTTCTTTTTCATTAGAGAACGAACTGGGTTATTAGGTAGTAAGTGGAATTACTAATTTTTTTCGTGAACACTTAGGTTACTGCCTTTCTTTTTATCTCTTTGGTCGTGTTCTATTTTGATCAACCTCCATTGAACCTCCTTAAAGCAATGTCAATTTTATCTTTCCAAGATAGTGAAATACTCGCTAAATACATCCTGGGCCATTTACGGCCAATTTCAAATAGAACTATCCTATTTTTAAAGCATAAATTTTTAGGCTGACATTTGAAAATTCTTCTAATCAAATTAACCGGTAAAAGGCCATATGGCATTGGCATCCCCTTTTTATAGCGATGCCAACAAATTTGGGGTCGCAACCGAACCTACCAATTTACTAAGAATTAGTATTTAGGGCATATATATAGGATAAAATCAATCATATATCGGATGAAACTACCGTATTAAGAGGCATTATGATCGAAAATGGCCCCTATTTTGACGGCAAGGTCCTACCCATTGAAATCTGTTCGCTTCATGGCATTGGATACTTCGACCCCGCACTAGGCACGGACTTCTTCTTTATTTTTCTGCAGTTATTCCCTGGCGAATGGATAGATTAATTTTTAGCTATTGGTTTTAATTTAATCGTGCCAATTGGTTTTAAGGTGAAACAATTGGTATATAATTCAGATTTCAAAAATGGGATACCTGAGATTTTGAATGGGATACCTTAAAGGGTGCCTAATTTCAAGTTATAACTTGACCAGTTTACTATTAGTTGGCAAATGGGGTCTAGGCATAAAATTATATTCCGCAAAACTTGGTTCAAAACATAAAAATCCAACTTGGTTGGCTACGTTGGATTTCTACTCTCTTTTATTTCGGCTATAATAGAACCTAAATTTTCAATCACGTTATTCCAGGCAACTTCACTGTCTTTCCAGTAATCCAAGTCAGCAATTGGCATCTTCTCTGATGGCAAGATTTGAAAATTATTCCATGGAGGATAATTCCAAAGACAAGTACGGAGTAGAATTGGGACGATTCTTGCTTCATTTTCTTCAAATAATTTTATGGCCTTTTTCACATCCTCCCAGAGGTGGTCATCGGAGATAAAAACTGCGCTAAGTAAGAAAATGATTATATCGGCTTTACTTAATTCTTTGCTGTTTTGGATTTCATGTTTGCTCCTTTCCATGCCCGCCAACATTGTTGCATGACGATCCCATATTCTTAATCCTTTATGGTTTCTTATTAGCGGCTTAATAAATCTTTGTAATGCTTCCGCAGAGTCACGATCTTGTTCCGAATAAC
>JALHST010000055.1 GCA_022865355.1 Maribacter sp.
CGATAGGCATTGGGCGATTCCCAAAACTGGCTATGGCGATGCAGTTCATAGATCGACATCAAAATCAAGGTATTTTTTGGAATGACCCGCCCTTCGATTTCATCTTCTTCAAAAGCCACCCTGTCAATAATATAAGCGGGAGGATAGAGACGCAACGCTTCCTCAATACATTGTTTGATAAATGGTAATTTTGAAATATAGGCCATCAAATCGCTTTCCCCACCCTGTGCTCTAGCCACTTCCCGAAAGGCCCTTTCTTGGATCTCTGGGTGTTTCGCCAATAAAAAAAAGGTGAAACTTAAGGCATTTGCCGTGGTTTCATGACCCGCCGTAAACAAAATCAGGACTTCGTCGATCAGCTGTTCACGTAACATGGAAGTACCATCTTCATACTGGGCCTTTAAAAGCATATCCAATAAATCGTCCTTTTCCTGACCGGTTTTAAGGCGCTCTTCAATAAGTTCGTTGAGGATGATTCGACCTTTCTTCGACAAGGTCAAATGATGCCGTATTTGACCACTTAGTTGAAACCACCACTTAAAATAGGGTTGGCGCATTTCCCGGATCAACATTTTCTGATTCTTTTCGGTAAATTCCTGGAGCTGTTGCATGCGTTCGCGAATATCGGAACGGCTAAAAAGGGACTTTGCCACTACTTGAAAGGCCAAGTCGCCCATAAGTGGAAAAATATCCTGATCCGTATGGGGGACGATGCGCTGCAATTCTGCCCGAATGGCCTCTTGCATGATGCCCAATAAACCCACGAGCTTCTTTTTATGAAAAGCCGGCTGCACCATCCGCCGATGGGTACGCCAATGCTCTCCATTCGAAGTTAGGATCCCATGGCCGATATATTTGGCCAGGTCTTGGGTCTGCAAGGTAGATTTCCCATACTTTTTATGTTGCTTTTGAAGGATGTGCCGTATGATCACCGGGTCGCGGGTAAAGACGATGGCCTTTCTGAATCCGATCTGTACCCTAAAGATATCCCCGAATTTCCTGAAATTTTCATGGTGGAACGGCAGCGGATTTTTAAGGATTGTTTTTCGGTTTTTAAATACCTCAAACCGGGAAATGGTATGGAGGTCCCGCATTTAAAACAATCCTGGTTGCGTTCCGCCCTTGATCCTCCCTAGATGCTTGTAGGCCAATTCGGTCACTTCCCGTCCCCTTGGGGTTCGCATGATAAATCCTTGTTGGATCAAAAAGGGTTCATATACCTCCTCGATAGTCTCGGCGCTTTCGGAAACCGCCGTAGCCAAAGTAGAAATACCTACGGGACCGCCTTTGAACTTATCGATGATCGTCGTAAGAATTTTATTGTCCATTTCATCGAGGCCATGAATATCGACATGCAAGGCTTTCAATCCAAATCTTGAAATTTCAATGTCGATCTTGCCATTGCCCTTGATCTGGGCAAAATCGCGAACCCTTCGCAAAAGGGCATTGCAGATCCTGGGCGTGCCCCGGCTCCTTCCGGCAATTTCTATGGCGGCCTCCTGGGTAATGGGCACTTTTAGTATTTCCGCACTGCGCTCGACAATGGTAGACAGCAATTCGGTCGAATAGTATTGTAAGCGGCTCTGAATGCCAAAACGGGCCCGCATGGGGGCCGTCAATAGTCCAGAACGTGTAGTGGCGCCTATGAGGGTAAACGGATTCAAATTGATCTGTACCGAGCGGGCATTGGGGCCCGTTTCGATCATAATATCAATTTTATAGTCCTCCATGGCCGAGTAGAGGTATTCTTCAACAACCGGACTCAAACGGTGGATCTCATCGATAAAAAGTACGTCCCTTTCCTGAAGATTGGTCAATAATCCGGCCAGATCACCCGGCTTATCCAAGACAGGACCTGAAGTGATTTTAATACCAACCCCCAATTCATTGGCCAGAATATGGGCCAGGGTCGTCTTTCCCAATCCGGGTGGGCCATGAAACAAGGTATGGTCCAAGGCCTCCGCCCTTTGATTGGCAGCTTCTACAAATACCTTCAGGTTTTCCAATATCTGCTCCTGACCTGTGAAGTCATCAAAGGTAATGGGCCGTAATGCCCTTTCTATATCAACCTCCTCAGGGGAAAAATGCGCTCCTGTTGCATCTAAATAATCGTTCATACACTAACAAAGATAAGTAATCACCCCTAATGATTGTTTAAGGCCCAAATCTTTGTGATAGGATTTTTTCCACAAAATATCGTAATTTCAAATTATGGATAGACATCGTTATTCCCAGGGGGTACTTCAATATATTCCCTTATTTTATGTGATCTGGTCAGATGATCTTCTTTCGATATCCGAAATAAATGTGGTACAGTCCGCCATAGATAAAGATTCCAGCTTACACCAGGAGGATCGGGCCCTGCTTGGATCATGGCTTGATACGCAAAAGCCACCGCAGAATTCAGAAATGAAGTACTGGAAGCATCTCATTTCGAATTCACAGGTAAAACTCTTGGAAAGTGCGCTTTATCCCTTGTCGACCTTTAGCCAAAAAATGGTCTGCCAATATGAAAAGGAATGTCCCTTTAATGATCAACTAAAACATATAGAAATACATCTTGGGATACAACCCAACCATTACAACCATTTGTTCGAAGTTGAAATTGAGCATGCGAGCACCTCGAACTACTACAGTCCAAAAGAAATCGATGCACTTTTAAAGGGAAAACAGGCAAAGGTGATCGATGCTTTTCGAAAACTCATGTCAGACCCTATTTTTGATTGGGGCCTGCATCGGGAAAAAGCGGAATTTCGGGAATTGGTTTTACAGCAAGTGCGCTATTTGGGTGAAAAAGGCTATGGGGCTATGGCCTATCCCAGAGCCTATGGCGGCACAGGGAATATGGAAGCCTATGCGGGCATTTTCGAAAATTTGATGTATGTAGATGCGAGCCTGACCATCAAATTCGGGGTGCAATTCGGCCTGTTCGGTGGCAGCATACAAAAACTGGGTACCAAAAAACACCACGACCAGTATCTAATGGCAGCCGGCAAGGCCGAATTATTGGGCTGCTTCGCCATGACCGAAACCCGGCATGGATCGAACGTACGGGGTATCAAGACGACGGCCACCTATGACCCGAAAACCGACACCCTCATCGTGCATACGCCAGGGAAGGACAACAACAAGGAATATATTGGTAATGCCCTACATGCCAAAATAGCCACGGTATTCGCACAATTGATCGTGAATGGCGAGAACAATGGGGTACATGCCATTTTGGTGCCCCTTCGAAACGAAAAGCACGTTCTCCTACCGGGCATTTCAATAGAGGACAATGGCTATAAACTGGGTTTGAACGGGGTAGACAATGGCAAGATCTGGTTTAACCAAGTGGCCGTCGCCAGGCAAAACCTGCTCAACAAATATGGCGATATACAAGATGACGGGACCTACCACTCCGATATCAAGGACCCAAACAAACGTTTTTTTACGATGCTCGGCACCTTGGTCGGGGGACGGATCTGTGTAGCCCGTGCCAGTCTGGGCGGGGCAAAAATGGCCTTGGCGATCGCCATCAAGTACGCTTTGAAACGCAGGCAGTTTAACGACACTATCAAAATACAGGAAGACCTGTTGATGGACTATCCGACCCATCAATTGCGCCTGACTCCGCTTGTGGCAAGCGCCTATGTGTACCATGTCACCCTAGAAAATTTAATGGCACGCTATTGCGATGAAAGCCAACCCGACAAACGAAAAGTGGAAACCCAGGTGGCCGGACTGAAATCGATCATTACCTGGTATGCCAATAGCGCCATACAAGAGTGTCGCGAAGCCTGCGGCGGTAAGGGCTATTTAATCGAAAACCGGATCGCCGACCTGAAAGGCGACGTGGATATTTTCACCACTTTTGAAGGCGATAACAATGTCTTGCTGCAATTGGCCGCGAAAGGCGTGTTGTCAGACTTTAAGGCCGAATTCAACAGTACCGGCTTTTCTTCGGTCCTAAAGATTTTGGGCATCCAGATCAACGATAAACTCACCACCATCAATCCGGTATATGCGAACAAGGTCGACAAAGATCATTTGTACAACCCAAAATTCCATAAACATGCTTTTAATTATCGCACGCGTCGATTGACCTATACCCTGGCCATGCGCATTCGGGACTACATCAAAAAGGGGGTGCCTGCCTATCAGGCCTTTTTAAAGGTACAGACCCATTTATTGGCTCTGGGAAAGGCCTATAGTGCCGAACTGGCCTACGCCACCTATTGCGATTTTGCGGAAGCGGTGCCGGATGAAAAAAATAGGTTGCTTTTTCAGAAATTGGGAACCCTACATGCCCTGCATGCGATTCGGGAAGATGCTTCATGGTATCTTGAGCAAGGCTATCTAGGCGGCACCAAATCGAAGGCCATACGACAACGGGTCGAACGTTTATGTACCGAGCTTCGGCCCCACATCGGGGTTTTGGTCGACGGATTCGGCATTCCGGAACACTGTATGACGGCACCTATTACGAAATAAGAGTCGGGCAAAAAAAGCTAGTAATCAGTTGGCAGTGGTCAGTGGGCAGTCCTTCTTCACTATTGCGCCGGAGGATAAAGCATTAGGCACGTTCAACATGACGTCTTCACGAGGAGCGGTAGCGACGTGGTGATCTTTTGCTTATTGACACTGATTCAGGAGATTGCTTCCCCCGTTTCGTCGGGGTCGCAATGACGTCTTCACGAGGAGGGGTAAACAGTAATCAGTAGGCAGTAGGCAGTAACCAGTAGCCAGTAACTCAATAATCAGTAACTTAGTAATCAGTAATTAGTAGCTAGGGTCTCATGTCTATTCTCTAGTCTTCAGTCTCTAGTCTTTCTTCTTTCTTCTTCAGAAAATAAGCTATTTCTCCTTGTTCAATTGCGACGTATCCAGGAATTCCAGGATGACGATTTTGGCCTCCCCATATAAATAGGTCTTTGAAGATCCACGCGAAGAAAGCTCAAAATTGTCAAGTGCGTATACGCTGGCGCTGGGGGATTCCTGAAGGGTCGCTTTCACGGTTTCCGCCTCCAATTTTTCGGCTTTCAGATTGGCATTTTCATACAAGTCTACATAAAATATATCGACTTTCCCCTCCAGTTTTGCCGAGGCATTCATATACATCTTGATGGCACTGCTTTCCCCTACCGAATAAATACTCGCGTCGACCCGATCCTTTAATGTAATGTTCAACGAATCACTGGCCAGATTATAGTCTCCCGAACTCATGCCTTCCATGGTGATTTGAACATAAGGCGCCGAGGCGTTCAACTCGAGCCTGGAAGCCCCATAGGTATTCACGTACAATTCATCGGTAGTAATTATATCCTGCATATCGATTCGGCCGTCTTGCATGGTGATCTCCTTGAGATCCACAAACTGAATGGTAATATTGAGTTTCTTTTTTCCCGTAATTTTATAGAACGAACTTATAAACAATGTGCTGTCCTGCACCTTGAATTTGAGGATGTCGATCAGATTATCGTCTGCCTCGAGCGCATACCCTTCTCGGGAAGATTTTTGAAGCACAATATCCAAATCGTCTACCAGCTCAATGGCATTGAAAGGCGGTAGCTCCTGTTGCACTTCAACGACGTTCCTGTTTCCTTTGATTTTTGGCTTCCGTTGGGCATTCACAGCTTGCAGGGAAACCAACAGGCAGATAAGTATCGTAATATTTTTCATGGGTATTTTTAATTGCTTCCGAGATCATTGGGCATTCGAATATGTTTTAAAACTAGGATCAGTTCGCCCAAATTCACTATCGGGGGTTCTTTAAATCGTTTTAAATATATTCAATATCTTTTAATAGGTATCAAAAAAAATGCCCAACATAATCCGTAGGGCATTTTTAGGGTACGATTTATTGTACTTATTAATGCTGTAATTCTTCCTCACCCTTTAGTAATGGGGTCACTTGTGGAATAAAGTCTTGATCGGGAATGTAATATTCGCCATTTTCATCAGTTTTGCTATAATCATAGGCCCATCTATGCACATGGGGAATCGGGCCGTCCCAGTTGCCATGGATGTGTTTGACTTCGGCGTCCCACTCTAGGGTATTGGCCTTCCAAGGGTTTTTCGGACCTTTCTTGCCATAAAAGATGCTATGGAAAAAATTGTAAACGAAAATTAATTGTGCGATACCGCCGATCAGGGCGAATACGGTCATCAATATCTGTATATCACTCAATTCGTCAAACATCGGAAAGGCGGTATTTTGGTAGTAACGTCTTGGGACCCCGGCCATACCCACGAAGTGCATTGGGAAAAATACACCATAGGCAGCGACCACAGTTATCCAAAAATGCACATAGCCCAAATTTTTGTTCATCATCCTACTTTGGAACATCTTCGGAAACCAATGGTATATCCCGGCCAAGGCACCGTATGCCGCCGAAATTCCCATTACCAAGTGAAAATGCGCGATAACAAAATAGGTGTCATGTACATTGATATCCAAGGTGCTATCGCCTAGTATGATTCCGGTCAAACCGCCGGTAATAAATGTCGAAACCATGGCTATGGAAAATAACATGCCAGGATTCAATTGTAGGTTTCCCTTCCAAAGCGTCGTAATCCAGTTAAATGCCTTAACAGCCGATGGGATGGCGATCAACAAGGTCGTGAAGGTAAAAACAGAGCCCAAAAACGGATTCATTCCGGAGATGAACATATGGTGGCCCCAGACGATGGTCGATAAAAAGGCGATGGCCAATATAGAGGCGATCATGGCGCGATACCCAAAAATAGGCTTGCGCGAATTCACGGCCAGCACTTCCGAGACAATGCCCATTGCGGGCAAGATGACGATGTATACCTCAGGGTGCCCCAGGAACCAGAATAAATGCTCGAACAACACGGGCGAGCCTCCTTGATAGTGCAAAACTTCCCCTTGGATAAAAATATCCGAAAGAAAGAAGGAGGTTCCAAAACTTCGGTCCATTATCAGCAACAAGGCGGCCGACAGTAAGACGGGGAATGAAATTACCCCGATGATGGCGGTTACCAAAAAGGCCCAAATCGTCAATGGCAATCGGGTCATTGACATGCCCTTGGTCCTTAAATTGATTACGGTTACGATATAATTCAGCGATCCCAACAAGGAAGAGGCGATGAAAATGGCCATGGATACCAACCACAGCGTCATCCCCATGCCAGATCCCGACATGGCCATGGGCAGTGCGCTCAAAGGAGGATAAATAGTCCACCCTGCGGCAGCGGGGCCAGCTTCAACGAATAAGGAAAGGACCATGATTACACTCGATACGAAGAATAACCAGTACGAAACCATATTCAAAAATCCGGAGGCCATATCGCGGGCACCGATCTGCAAGGGTATCAGGAGATTACTAAAGGTACCACTCAAGCCGGCCGTTAAAACAAAAAATACCATGATGGTCCCGTGTATGGTGACCAGGGCCAGATACATTTCAGGATCCATAACCCCACCAGGGGCCCATTTACCCAAAACGGCCTCGAAAATAGGAAATGATTCTCCGGGCCATGCCAGTTGCATCCTGAACAGCATTGACATGGAAATGCCTATGAATCCCATGATAAGTCCCGTAATAAGATACTGCTTCGAGATCATTTTATGATCTTGGCTGAAAATGTATTTCGTTACAAAAGTTTCCTTGTGATGATGAACATGATCCTCTGCGTGATCTTCTAAGTGTACATGTGCTGTTGCAGACATAATATTTTTGTTATTTTATTTTATACTTAAAACGATGTTTATTGAACCGATGCCATAGTTTGACCGAAAGTCTGTTGGGTTTTCATCCAAGCATTATATTCCTCTTCGGTTTCAACGATAATCTTCATCTGCATATTGTAATGTGACTTGCCACAAATTTTATTACAAAGTAAAATATAATCGAACTCCCAAGGGTCTGAATTGGGAATCCCTTCGGCCGCTTTTTCAGCCCGTATCATATTGGTTCGCTTTACCTTGTCGATTACATCGGGATGTAAGCGCATCTCTTCGGTAGTGGTAATGGGCGTAAAGGAAAATTGTGTGATCATTCCTGGAACACAGTTCATTTGAGCCCTAAAATGGGGCATGAATGCCGAGTGCAAAACGTCTTGCGATCGCATCTTAAAATTGACCTTTCTCCCGACGGGAAGATGCAATTCTTTTACAATCACGTCATCGGTAGCATAGCTGTCAGACTCATCGAGACCTAGCACATTGGCCCGGTCGATATCGATCATACGAACGTTGGCCATGCCCAAAACATTATCGGCACCACCATATCGGGCCGTCCAGTTGAACTGCTGCGCATACAGCTCTACGATCAAGGTATCATCGTCCTCGTTGACATCCATGATGTTGGTCCAAGTATATAATCCCCATAGGATCAATCCGGCCAAAACAATAACGGGTATAATGGTCCAAATGAATTCCAAACGGTCATTGTCGGCGAAGAATAGCGCCTTTTTTCCCTTTTTTCCGCGATACTTGTAGGCAAAATAATGTAATAACGCCTGGGTAATCGTCTGAACGAAAAATATAATGCCCATTGAGACCAACATCAATTGGTCATATTCCGCACCGTGTTCGGAAGCGGCATCGGGCAAGAAGAATTTACCATATTTCCAAAAACTGAATATGGTAATGCCATATATAAATATAAGAAAGGTGAACATGAGATAACCGTTGTATTTGTTATCGTCATCATTCGCAATCTGA
>JALHST010000056.1 GCA_022865355.1 Maribacter sp.
AGTGTCAAATGTTCTTCGGAACATTGACGATTTCATTACTTCCGATCCCGAGAACGAAAATAATTTGAAGCTAAAAAAGATCCTACTTCAAAATGCCCAAAAGAATCCTGATGTAATATGGAATGAACTGTTAAGTTGGCTTTTTGTCCAGCAAAAACAATATGAAAGCGCCTTCCGTCAGGAGAAAGCCATTTACAAACGCATGGAGTCTGCTACTATGCAACGACTTGAGGCGTTGGCCAATCTTTCCTTACAAGAAAAGGCTGCGTCCACCGCCAGGGAAATATTTACCTATATCGTCGATAACTCCCAAGACGAGATTACCAGATTAGATGCCCAATTGAACCTTATCGATATCGAACTTTTGAATCCCAGCCCGAAGTCAATTGAAGATATCGACAAAAAATTCGAGGCCTTAATGGCCCTCCATGGCTATGAAAATCAATCCTTACAATTGCAAGTGGCCTATGCAAATTTCCTGACCTTTCGCAAAGATATGCCCGAACCGGCCATCGCCATCCTTAAAAAGAGCTTGGCGCTCCCTCTGAATCAGCGCGGGGAGGCCTATATAAAATTGGCTCTTGGAGATATCCTGGTGTATGATAAAAAATTCAATGAGGCACTTATCTATTTTTCCCAAGTACAAAAAAACTTGAAAAATGATATCCTTGGTCAAAACGCGCGCTTTAAAGTCGCGCAAACGAGTTTTTATAAGGGCGATTTTGATTGGGCTTTGACCCAATTAAAAGTGCTCAGAAGCTCTACTTCCCAATTGATAGCGAACGATGCCATGCAACTCAGCTTATTGATTTCAGACAATTCCGTGGAAGATTCGACCCAGACCGCTCTCAAGAAATATGCCCGTGCCGATTTATTGGCCTATCAGAACAAAACCAAGGAAGCCATTACGGAATTAGACGATATTCTGAAAAACCACAAAGGCGAGAAAATCGAGGATGAGGCGCTGCTCAGGCAGGCAGAACTATTGGAAAAGATCAAAGATTATGAGGCGGCCAAATTCAACTATCAGAAAATCGTAGAGTTCTATAGCAATGGTATTTTAGCCGATGATGCCCATTTCGCTTTGGCGGAACTTTACCGGAATATCTTGAACGACCCGGAAAAGGCAAAGGAACATTACGAGAAAATTATTTATAACTATCAGGATAGCTATTATTTCCCCCAAGCAAGAAAATATTTCAGAATGCTCCGAGGTGATAGTATCAACTAAACCGCTCCTTAGGGGAGATTATAACCGGGCCCATGTATATCTACAATGTTACCACAAATATTGAAGAATCGGTCGCTCAACAATGGTTGCAATGGATGCGCGATACCCATATTCCCGATGTGCTTGCCACCGGAAAATTTCTGTCAGCCAAAATCTGTAAGGTCCTGGTTGAAGAAGAGATGGGGGGAGTTACCTATGCGGTGCAATTTACAACACCCGATTTGGCAACACTTAAAAGCTATTATAAGGAGGATGCCCCAAGATTGCGAGAAGATGCCTTGAGAAAGTTCAAAGGTCGTTTTGTCGCTTTTAGAACCGAGATGGAAGTTGTAGGAGATCTTCATTCAGAAAGCTTAGCTGCGACCCAATACCTTTTCACCTATGGCACCTTGCAGGATGAAACTGTTCAATATGCCCATTTTAAAAGAAAACTTGTAGGCGATCAAGACGTGCTTCCCTACTATAGAATAGCTGAGGAATTGATCGCGAACGCTTATCCGAATGTCACTTATACGGGAAATCCGGATGACTCGGTACCGGGCATCACCTACCTTTTGACCAATAAAGAACTGCTAAAGGCCGATACATATGAAGGCCAGGCGTATCAACGCATCGAGGTCGAATTATCCTCGGGCAAAAAAGCGTGGTTGTATCTAGGGAAAATCAATAGGGATTAAAAAAGGGCCATGTCAAAAAGAAAAAAAGAAAATGTATCGAGCCAAAGGCCAAATAAGAAACCATTTAAGAATCATAGCCCTGTCAAGGCTAAAAAATATTTAGGTCAACATTTCTTAAAAAATGAAGCAATTGCAAAAAAAATTGCCCATTCCCTCTCATTGGCCGGCTATAAAAATGTCCTTGAAATCGGCCCTGGAACGGGGGTATTGACGAAATATTTGTTGCTGCGTGGTATGAATTTGATCGCCATGGACTTGGATTCCGAATCGATTGCTTTCCTAAAAAACGATTTTTACCGAGCGAATCCTGAAGTGGCATTGGCGCAGGGAACGCTTAAATTAATTGAAGCCGATTTTTTGAAATACGACCTGAGTACGCTTTTCGTTGACCAGCAATTTGGTATCACGGGCAACTTCCCCTACAACATATCTACCCAGATCGTTTTTAGGGTGTTAGAGCAAAAAGAACGCATCCCAGAGTTTTCAGGCATGTTCCAAAAAGAAGTGGCACAAAGAATCTGTGAAAAAGATGGCAGTAAAACCTATGGGATCTTGTCAGTGCTTGTACAGGCCTTTTACGATGTCGAATATTTATTTACTGTGCCTCCCGAGGTATTCGACCCCCCTCCCAAGGTAGAGTCGGGGGTCATACGTCTACTTCGCAAACATGATTATGCTTTGGGATGCGACGAAAAATTGTTTTATCAGGTCGTCAAAACGGCCTTCAACCAAAGGCGGAAGACCCTTCGAAACAGTCTAAAATCATTCGGGCTTTCGGATATTTTGAAAGCGGACGCCCTTTTTGATCTCAGACCGGAGCAACTCGGCGTATCTGACTTCATTGCACTTACAAAAAAAATTCAGGAAGATGTCGCGTAGCATTATTGGCGATATTATTGTTAGCTTCAAATTAGCCTCAATTTTCGAAAGCGTTAATTCGCTGGGGTATTTTTATCAACTATCCATTAAATGCAGGGGCACCAAACTAAACCTCCCCTTCAAGAAGCCAACTCCAAACTTTTATTTAGCTTTGCGCTTGTCATCAATCTTTATAAACGACACGGCATGACACCTTTTAAACTCTCCGAAGAACTTATAGCTGAAATCGAGCAGCTTATTGAAAATCAAAAGGATTCTGATTTGAGGATCCTCTTGGAAGAAGTTCATTATGCCGATATTGCCGAAATTATTGATGAACTGAATGCCGACGAAGCGACCTATCTTATAAAACTTTTAGATAGTGATAAAACCTCCGATGTGCTTACCGAGCTTGACGATGATGTTCGTGAAGCTATCTTAGGAAATCTTTCGGCCAAGGAAATTGCCAGCGAGTTAGGGGAATTGGATACCGATGATGCCGCGGATATCATTAGCGAACTTCCTGATGATATTGTAAACGAAGTAATTTCAGAAATTGAGGATAGGGAACATGCCAGGGACATCGTCGACTTGCTTCGCTATGACGATAATTCGGCAGGTGGCCTCATGGCGAAAGAACTGGTCAAGGTAAACGAGAACTGGGACGTACTTAAATGTGTCAAGGAAATGCGGGCACAGGCCGAATATGTCACCCGGGTCCACTCTATTTATGTCGTAGATGACGAGGATAAACTAAAAGGACGCCTCTCGCTCAAAGATTTGCTGACCACTTCGACCCGCACCCATATAAGTGAGGTATACATCCCAAAAGTAGATTCGGTCAGCGTAAACGAAAAACCAGAGGAAGTAGCCAAAATTATGAGTAAATATGATTTGGAGGCCATTCCCGTAGTTGATGAAATTGGGCGGCTGGTAGGCCGCATTACCATTGATGATATCGTAGATGTCATCAAGGAAGAGGCCGAAAAGGATTATCAAATGGCTGCCGGTATCTCAAGCGATGTCGAAGCCGACGATAGCATATGGGATCTTACAAAAGCACGATTGCCCTGGTTGATCATTGGCATGTTCGGGGGAATTGGCGCCGCGAGCATTATCAATAGCTTTCAGGTCGTAATGTTGGAGTTTCCGATTCTCCTCATTTTTGTACCACTGATCCAGGCCACCGCCGGAAATGTTGGCGTGCAATCTTCTGCCATTATGGTGCAAGGTTTGGCCAATGATTCGGTGAAAGGTGAAATTCTGAATCGCCTCCTAAAGGAATTTTTACTCGGCCTGATCAATGGTGGGGTAATCGCCCTTATTGTCTTATTGATCAGTCATTTCGCCTTTCAGACTTCGTATTTGATCTCGATTACGATTTGTATCGCATTGATCACCGTCATCATAATTGCAGCGCTCATCGGAACCTTTATTCCCATCTTTCTTGATAAGCGTGGCATAGATCCAGCCGTCGCTACCGGACCTTTTATTACCACAGGCAATGATATTTTTGGCATTTTGATCTATTTTTCGATCGCCAAAATTGTTTTGGGAATATGATTCTTGCAAAGCATTTCTATTAAAGTACCGCCTAAAAAATTGCAATCGATGAAACCCATTAACCTAAAGGAAAAACAAACACTGTTCACCGAGTATTGGCATCCACGGCAAATAGCCGTTGTAGATGATATGCAGGTTTTGCTGGCCAAAATACGCGGGGAATTCATTTGGCATTCCCACGAATTCGAAGACGAACTTTTTCACGTGTTAAAAGGAACACTATATATGCAATTCCGCGATCGAACCGAAATTGTCGAAGAAGGAGAAATGATAGTGGTTCCTAAGGGCGTAGAACACAATCCCATGACCAAAAACGGCGAGGTAGTACATATCCTGCTTTTTGAAAAGCAAACTACTATGCATACAGGAAATGTGAAGCATGAAAGAACGCAGTCCCAATATCCAAGGATATGAAATTGATGCCCATGAAAGTCCTCCATATTGATACCAATCACCCGATTTTAATTCAAGGTCTCTCCGAATTGGGATTTCAAAATGATGAAGATTATTCTTCGTCCAAAGAGGAAGTCGAGAAGAAGATACACAAATACGATGGCCTCATACTGCGCAGCCGTTTTGCGATTGATAGTTCTTTTTTGGAAAAGGCTACGCGTCTAAAATTCATTGGCCGAGTCGGTGCCGGCCTTGAAAACATCGATGAAGATTTTGCGAAGGCCAACGATATTTATTTAGCGGCCGCGCCCGAAGGCAATCAAAATGCCGTAGGCGAACATACCTTGGGCATGTTGCTCGCATTGTTGAATAAGTTTAATAAGGCCGATCGAGAGGTGCGTTCGGGAATCTGGGATCGCGAAGGAAATCGGGGCAATGAACTAGACGGCAAGACCATCGGTATTATAGGGTATGGCCATATGGGAAAAGCCTTTGCCAAAAAACTCAGGGGGTTTGATGTCGAAGTGATTTGCTATGATATCAAAGGGGGTGTTGAAGATGAAAATGCACGCCAAGTGGGCATCATGGAGCTCCATCAAAAAGCAGATGTTCTGAGCCTGCATGTCCCTCAGACCCCCCTAACGATTAAAATGGTCGATCTAGGATTTATTAATAAATTCCATAAACCCTTTTGGTTTATAAATACGGCCCGGGGTAAGAGCGTAGTTACCGAAGATCTTGTCAAGGCGTTAAAATCGGGCAAAGTATTAGGGGCTGGCTTGGATGTCCTGGAATATGAAAAAACATCGTTTGAAAATATGTTCCAAGGTAGTAATAGCTCGAATGCAAAAGAGAAACTTCCCGAAGCGTTTGAATATTTGTTACAGGCCGATAATGTGTTGCTAACCCCACACATTGCCGGTTGGACCATCGAAAGCAAAGAAAAATTAGCACAGACCCTGGTCGATAAAATCAAAGCAAAATTTTGTTAACTTAGGGTATTGATACCAAGCATTATCTACGATTCCTCTAAAAGACTTTGTGTGCTTGATTTTAATTTGCAGAAAAAATCATAGGCCAAAATTAGGCAGCCTCCTTGCATTATAAATATGTAATGGGGTATGCAGAATTTTAAAAGAATTTCTGACACTCTATAAAAGTATGGAGATGCGCATCAAAGATTTACTATTGATTGCCATGGCTTGAACTTTAGCAAGAAGGGCTAAAAAAATACGGGAATCTATTTTTGTGAAGGTAGCCACCGACACAAAAGAGTAAAAGTGAACTATCAAGATATACATCGCATACTTGCAGGTTAATACGCACAATTATGCAATATAAAGCTTCTTCTCCAGAAGAATACATTGAACAACTTCCAAAGGAACGTCAAGCGATAATTGCCAGATTACGAAATGTCATCCTTCAAAACCTGCCCAAAGGCTTTGAAGAGCAAATTAGTTATGGCATGCTAGGGTATGTTGTACCGCATTCGCTATATCCCAAGGGCTATCATTGCGACCCTAAATTACCGCTGCCATTTATCAACTTGGCTTCCCAGAAGAACTTTGTGGCGGTCTATCACATGGGCATCTATACCAATCCAAAAATACATGCCTGGTTTTTGGCCGAATATCCGAAACATTGCCATCGAAAATTGGATATGGGCAAAAGTTGCCTGCGATTTAAAGATATGAATGACATTCCCTATGACCTTATCGGGGAACTTTGCGCGAAAATAACGCCCCAACAATGGATTGAACTGTATGAAAAAAACATAAAAAAATAACACATGAAAAATAGAGTTACTGGACTAGGCGGATTTTTCTTTAAGACCAAAGATCCGAATATGATAAAAGAATGGTACAAAAATCATTTGGGATTGGATACCGACCGATATGGCTGTACCTTCTGGTGGAAAGACAAAAAGGGCAATGACTGTTCGACGCAATGGAGCCCCATGAATGAGGATACGACGTATTTTCAGCCTAGTGAAAAGCCTTTTATGATGAACTTTCGGGTCGAAAATTTAAAGGAACTACTTGCCGTTCTTAAAACGGAAGGCGTAACTGTAATTGGTAAAATAGAGGAATATGAGTATGGCAAATTCGGGTGGATAGTAGATCCCGAAGGCAATAAATTAGAGTTGTGGGAACCCGTAGACAAAGCTTTTCTTTGATCCGAAAATAATTATTACATTTAAAGGAAGTTTAAACAACCAAAAACAAAAAATATGTCAGACGAAAATAAAGATTTAGGAGATAAGGCCGAAGATGCTTTCGATGGTGCTAAGGATAAAGCAAAAGACTTTGCCAAGGAGGCCAAGGAAGCAGCCAGTGAATTTGCCGAAGAAGCCAAAAAGACGGCCAATGAATTTACCGAAAATGCCAAAGAGGCTTTTGAAAAGGCAGGGGGAGAAAACAAAAAAATATTGGCAGGAATTTTGGCGATCGTACTAGGTTCGCTGGGAATCCATAAATTCATTCTAGGGTATCAAAAGGAAGGAATTATTCTTTTGTCCATTACTTTAGTCGGATTCGTGCTTAGCTGTGTAGGTATAGGCATATTTATAGTTTGGATCACAGGGCTTATCGGACTTATTGAAGGTATCATCTATCTGACCAAATCGGATGCGGAGTTTTATAATACGTATCAAGTAGGCAAAAAACCATGGTTCTAAAAGACACAAGGCGAATTATTTAAATCCGCCTTTTTTTATTTCATTTATTATCGTAATATTGCAATATAAAAATATGTAATGGGACTTACCAAAACACAGATATTCAATACGAGACAGAACCAATTGGCCATAATTTTCAAGGTTTTGGCCCATCCTGCCCGCATCGCTATTTTACAGTACATCAGTAACCAAAAAGAGTGTATCTGTAATGATATCGTCGACGAAATTGGTCTAGCACAACCCACCATATCCCAACATTTAAAGGAATTAAAGAGCATCGAACTTATTCAAGGGGAAATAGAGGGTAAGAAAGTCTGCTATTGCATAAATCTTAAAAAATGGAAGGAAGTTCAAGTACTCCTGAATACCTTTTTTGATCAAACAAAATTTAATTGTTGTTAAAGAATTTATCTATGAAAACGTACGAATTTTTATCCCTTTTAAAGGAACATGCGAACAAGAGGCTGCATTTTGAATATAAAGCAGGACATGAAATTGGCGCCAACTACCACATTACCGAGGTAAAAAATGTCAGCATAGACTCGGTAGACTGTGGTGCTGGAACCGATTTCTGGAAGGAAACCATTATTCAACTATGGGAAAGCCCGTTAGAGATAGAAAATCCCGAATATATGACGACGTATAAAGCCCTCGGTATTCTGAGCAAGGTCGATACGATCAAACCCATGGAAAAAGATGTGGAAGTCAAGTTTGAATACAGCAATCCCCAATTTCACACCGCCCAACTTTTTGTACAAGGTTTTGAAATTAAAGGGAACACCCTACTAATGAAGCTGGGCATTGCACAAACCGATTGCAAGGCGAAGGAAACCTGCGGGGTTCCCGCTGTCGAAGCCCATCATAATGAGGAAGCTTGCTGCCAACCGGGCAGCGGCTGTTGCTAATATTGATTACCTTGGAAAAAATTGAAATAAGACCCATGACCAAGAAGGATTGGTCCGCCGTTTCAAGAATCTACGGCGAAGGTATTGCCACGGGGTTTGCGACTTTTGAAACCAACATTCCTTCGTACGAAGATTGGGACAAGGCACATCTAAAAAGTTGTCGCGTTGTTGCGGTCAATGGGCATTACATTTTGGGCTGGGCAGCTTTGTCGCCAGTCTCTAGCCGTTGCGTGTATGGCGGTGTAGGCGAAGTAAGTGTGTATATCGCCGAAAAGAACCGAGGCTTTGGTATTGGGAAATTGTTGCTGACCGCGCTGATCGACCTCAGTGAAAAAGAAGGTCTATGGACCTTACAATCAGGCATTTTCCCAGAAAATGAGGGAAGTATCAGACTCCATGAAAATGTAGGTTTTCGTCGTATCGGGAAACGGGAACGTATTGGACAGTTAAAAGGCATTTGGAAGGACAACCTATTATTTGAACGCAGAAGCAGGTTGGTGGGTTTATGATGTGAGATTCCAAATTCCACCCCGATAGCTCCCGATAGCTATCGGGAGGGGCCTAATTCCAAAGCAAAAATAATATCACTATAATGCACTTTGAACCTTGAACCTAGAATCTTAGAATAAGAAAATGAAGAACATACTCGTATTGTGCACCGGCAATTCGTGCAGAAGTCAAATGGCCCATGGCTATTTGGATAAACTTCTAAAAGGGAAGGCGTCGATTTATAGCGCAGGGATAGAAACCCATGGGCTCAATCAAGGTGCCGTATCCATTATGGCCGAAGACGGTATTGATATAACTTCCCACACTTCTAATAATGTTGATGAGTACAAAGGCATTGCATGGGACTATATCATCACCGTCTGCGATCATGCCAAAGAAAATTGCCCCTTTATTCCCTCCAAAAAAGCAAAGAGAATACATCATAACTTCTTTGACCCTTCAAAAGTCAAAGGCAGTGAAGCAGAAAAACATGTGGCATTCCTTAAAGCGAGGAATGAGATACGTGCGTTTTGCCAAAATTTCGCGTCGAAGGAATTACCTTAAGAGGTGCGGTTATCCTGTGATTCGGCGAACTTGCGTTCCAATTCAGCTTGAAATTCTTCCATTACGGGTTTTACCGTACTTTCTGGAAGATCCGCAATTTTGATATACATCAACCCGTCGACCGAATTATTGAATAGGGGATCGACATTAAAAGCGACGACTTTCGCATTCTGTTTTATATATTTTTTGATAAGAACGGGCAGGCGAAGATCCCCAGGCTCCACCTCATTGATCAATCGATCGAACTTATTCAGATCGGCCTCGGTCTCATCAAAAACGAATTCCTTGTCGGCATCGTTCAATTTTACCTTGAATTCCTTCTTTGGCCGAATGTATTGGGCTACATAGGGATCCCAATAATTACTCTTCATAAATTCGATCATCAACGATTTCGAAAAATTCGAAAATTGATTGCTGATACTCACTCCCCCGATCAAAAACTTATGCTCGGGAAATCGTAAGGTCGTATGTACGATGCCTTTCCACAACAAGAACAGGGGCATAGGTTTCTGTTGGTAATCCTTAACGATGTACGCCCTCCCCATTTCAATCGATTTTTCCATCATTGGAAAAAGCTCCGGCTCAAATCGAAACAGGTCCTGAAGGTAAAAGCCGTCAATGCCGTATTTTTTAAAAATTTCAGACCCCATTCCCATGCGGTAGGCACCCACGATTATTTTTTCCTGATCGTCCCAAAGAAAAAGGTGATGATAATATTCGTCGAATTGATCCAGGTCGATTGAATTGTTGGTGCCCTCCCCAATGGCGCGAAAGGTAACTTCGCGCTGTCTCCCTATTTCCTTTAGGATAAAGGGCATATCGTTCGCTTGCGCCAAGAAAACCTCGTAATTTTTACTTTGCAATAATCGGCAATCCTTTTCCCTAAGTTTTTCAATTTCCCCCTGAATAACCTCCGTGCGCACAGCCGATGCTATTTTCCGTGGGGATTTTGGGAGCTTTAAGGTGGTGGGTATCTGATCGATCAAGCGCTCCTTTTCATAAGCATTTGAGAGTATATAGGTCTTCTTGCGCAACAGATCTGCAAATTCTTCCAGGCTTTCTTCCTCCTTCTGTGCTTCTACCGTAATGGGCTGCCCTATACGCACCTTGATTGGGCGATTTCTTTGCGAGTACACTTCCGAGGGCAACTTGGCCGTTCGAAAAACATCGTGTATCTTGGACAGGTAATAAAAGAGTTTGCTGTTACGGGCATGAAAATAGATAGGTACCACCGGCACCTCGGCCTTACGGATCAACTTTAAGGCCGCTTCCTCCCAAGGTCGATCAACGATAAGTTTCCCATCTTTATAGGTAGAAACTTCCCCAGCCGGAAAGACCCCCAAAGGATGACCCTCCCGTATATGCTGTAAGGCAGATTTAAATCCCGCAAGACTACTTTTGACATCCTTTCGATCCTCAAATGGATTAACCGATAAAATATAGGGCGCCATGGGTTGGATCCGATTTAGCAGAAAATTGGCCATGATCTTGTAATCAGACCTATGACCTACCATAAGTTTCAACAGTAGCACCCCATCAATGCCACCAAGGGGATGATTGCTTATGGTAATGAAAGGGCCATCCTTGGGCAGGCGTTTAAAATCGTCCTCCGGGACTTCGAAGTCAATGCCATAATGTTCGAGGACCGCATCTAAAAAATCAAGGCCCTCCAAATGCTTGTGCCTGTTGTAAAATCGATTGATTCCCGAAATTCTTGTGACCTTCATAAGTACCCAACCCATAGAAGTTCCCAAGAATCCGTATTTATCCAAATTGATTGCCTTGGCCACTTCTTTTGCGGTCACTAAACCCATACCTTTATATTGTTAAATCTTGGCTAAGATAGAAAAAACACTAGAGGAGGGAGCCTTTTTAACATATGCGAACCGGAGTCTTCCCTATTTCACTACTAGTTGTAATGTCTCTTTCCCGCGTTGTTCCAAAAGCACATCATGACCATTGATCAAAGATTCGACGGCCTCATTCGTAAAGTGCCGGATCGTATAAAGCGAGACGCCTTCTTGATGTACCACTTTAAACCTACTTTTCAACAAATTCAAAAGTTCGTCCAAGCGGCCAAATTTATTATCGACGCAGACCGAAAAGCTGATAGCTGAATTCTGAATAAGATCAACCTTCATTTTGTGGTCGTGCAAGAGCTTGAAAAGTTCACTGATACTGTCCTCTACTATGAATGAAAAATCAAGTGACGACAATTTCATCAACACTTGGTTCTTTTTAACAATAAAGCATGGGACCATGGGTTCAATTCCGATTCCTTTGCCAACGGTCGTGCCGGCATCGGCGGGATGTAAAAAAGATTTTACATGCAGCGGAATCTCTTTGTTTTGTAATGGTTGAAGTGTTTTTGGGTGAATAACCGATGCCCCGTAAAAAGCCAACTCAATCGCCTCCAAATAAGATATTTTGTTGAGCAGTTGTGTTTCCTTGAAATATCTTGGATCGGCATTGAGCACGCCAGGCACATCTTTCCATATCGTTACCGAATCGGCATTGAGGCAGAAGGCCAAAATTGCGGCCGTATAATCCGATCCTTCGCGACCAAGCGTTGTACTAAAATTGTTATCGTCGCTGCCCAAAAAACCCTGCGTAAGATTCAATCGTTTCGGATCTAAATGGGCATCTACCCTTTGTCGGGTCTTTTCCCAATTCACCTGTGCGTCCCGATAACTGGTATCGGTCTTGATCAGGTTGCGTACATCGACCCATTCATTTTTAATACCGATCTCATTCAAATATTCACTTAAAATCGTTGTCGAAAGCAACTCGCCATAACACACTACCTGATCATAAACAAAATTATAATTGGGAGATTTGTTCCATGCCAAAAAACCCTTGACCTCGTCAAAAAGCGAGCGTACCTTTTGGAAAATCGGATGCTTGTCATTCGAAAACAAATCCGATAAAATCGCATTATGATAATTGATTACTTCGCGCATGGCAGTAGATAAACTCGATTTGTCCTTGAAATAGGCATCGACTACGGCTTCCATGGCGTTGGTCGTTTTCCCCATGGCTGATATGACCAACAACGTATTATCATATCCGGTATACCGTAATACTTTTACCAAGTTTTGTATGCCCTCGGCATCTTTCACCGATGCCCCGCCAAATTTAAAAATTTTCATATACACCCATTCTTTAAAGAACCCCAAAAATGGAGTTTGCCATTAGTTTTTAATATTTTCGAGGTAATTCTTAATGCCGGCTTCATTGAGTTGTACTACGTCCCAATCACGCATAACCGCAGCTCCTTTTGCCTGATAAAATTTTATGGCAGGCTCGTTCCAATCGAGGACTTCCCAACTAATCCGTTTAACGCCCAATCGGGCCGCATACTTTACTACCTCATCAAGCAGGGCGGTTCCCAAACCACTACCCCGCATCGTTTGGGTTACAATGAGATCTTCCAAATGAATTACCGCACCCTTCCAAGTTGAATAGCGTGGATAAACCAAGGCCATTCCGACCAATGTGCGCGAAGATTCCGCAACGAAGCATTGGAAGCGTTTATTGGCGCCAAAACCATCGTTGGTCAAATCGGCGACCGTTATCTCAACGGCATTGGCCTCCTTTTCAAATACCGCTAATTCCTTGATCAGTTGCCATACTTCCGGCATATCGGTCGCTTTCGCTTCTCGAATGATGTAATCCATAATTGTTACAAATAAAACACAAAGTTAAATATTTAAAAACTGAATTTTTCCCGAAATCGATATAGTTTCACAAAATACCCGATATTTGTGCCCAAATAAACAGATCATTCATGTTGAACAAAAAAAACACCACTTTAGGTGAATTCATCATTGAAAACCAATCTTCCTTCCAATATTCTTCCGGAGAACTGTCAAAACTCATCAACGCCATCCGCTTAGCGGCTAAGGTAGTCAATCATGAAGTGAATAAGGCCGGACTGGTAGATGTGCTAGGAGCAGCAGGCGACATGAACATTCAAGGCGAAAATCAGCAAAAATTGGATGTGTTGGCGAATGACAAATTCATACAGACCTTAAAAAATCGTGAAATTGTCTGTGGTATCGCTTCCGAGGAAGAGGATGATTTCATTAGTGTTAATAGTAATGATAAGCAACACCAGAATAAATACATCGTTTTAATCGATCCTTTGGATGGTTCATCAAATATTGATGTCAACGTCTCCGTCGGAACGATTTTTTCGATTTATAGGCGCATTACACCCGTTGGTTCCCCAGTCTCCATGAAAGATTTTTTACAACCAGGAAAAAATCAGGTTGCGGCCGGCTATATCATCTATGGCACCTCCACAATGCTGGTATATACGACCGGTGATGGCGTCAACGGATTCACTCTGAATCCCGCAATAGGGACCTTCTACCTTTCACACCCGGACATGCAATTTCCGGAAACTGGAAAAATATATTCGGTAAACGAAGGCAATTACATTCATTTTCCCCAAGGTGTGAAAGACTACATTAAATATTGTCAAAAAGAAGAGGATGATCGCCCCTATACGTCGCGATATATTGGGTCGTTGGTCTCCGATTTTCACCGAAACATGATTAAAGGAGGCATCTATATGTATCCGAAAAGTAGCTTGGCATCGAATGGTAAACTACGGTTATTGTACGAGTGCAATCCTATGGCCTTTCTTGCCGAACAGGCAAAAGGCAAAGCCAGTGATGGCCACAGACGTATTCTCGATATCCAACCTACCGAACTTCATGAACGGGTTCCTTTCTTTTGTGGCAGTCCAAGAATGGTCGAAAAGGCCGAAGAATTCCTAAAATAAAGTAGGAAGGAACTTTTTATATAAAAGGCACCTAGGCCCTTGGCCAATCGAATCGGGCCTAAAACCTATTTAATGCTTTACCAAATACAGATAGTCATCAAAATCTATCTTTCCACTAAATATATCGATCGACCTTTGAATTAATTTTTCGGCTTTATCACCAGAAAATCCCAAACCGATCGCATATTTCTTAAGAAGTACTAACTCATCTTCATCAATAATATGATCAATAAAAATAATTTTGAATAAGTCATATAAGCGCTCTAAGCGCTTTTCCTGACTAGTAGGTGTTTCAATAGGATATTTGTTTTCTTTCTTCATTACCTCCTTATACTCCGCCTCGGTAATATCGAGTTTATTGGCAAAACGATCTAACAGTTGTTTTTCCTCAGGACCCAACTCCCCATCAATAGCAGCAATCGTAGCAATCGACGCAAAATGGGCCAAATTTCTTCTATGCTCCCCACTACCATATAAATCTAATATCGACATCTTATATTCAATTTTAATATGGGCAAATATAATTTTTTTGAAGGTCATAAATGGTATTCGATTGAACTTTGTTTAAACCCCAAATTTGTAATTTCACCAAGCTTGGATCTTGCAAATACGAAATCTGATTGTTTTTCAAAAAGGTATAGAACTACCTTTGTTATGGCATAAAAATTTAAGGATTTTAGAATAAAATAAAATGAATGATCCTGCAATAAAATAAAAAAATCGCCTGACCCGGTGTAAAATGAGAAATAATGACGTCCTTTTTGAAATAGCCAACGAATGGTTCAGAAATCAAAACTGGAAACCATTTAGCTTTCAACAAACTACTTGGAAGGCATTTTTACAGGGAAAACACGGATTGTTGAATGCCCCGACCGGAAGTGGTAAGACCTATGCCCTTTGGTTTCCGATTGTCCTGGACTATATAAAAAAGTTTCCTGACTATAAAACGAAACATCGTACCGGCTTAAAAGCCATTTGGATTACTCCCCTCAGGGCATTGTCGCAAGAAATAAAACAGTCGGCAGAGCGGGTTACACGTGATTTGGAAACCCAGATGACCGTGGGAATCCGATCGGGTGATACTTCGACCAAGGAACGCGCACAACAAAAAAACCAAATGCCCGACCTATTGATTACCACCCCGGAGAGCCTACAGCTGCTGCTTGCTACCAAAGGATATCACAAGATTTTCAAAGATTGTTCGGCCATTGTCGTAGATGAATGGCATGAATTGCTGGGCACAAAACGAGGTGTTCAGATGGAACTCGCCCTTTCAAGACTAAAATCAATTTCAAAAAATCTGCGAATTTGGGGCATCTCGGCTACCATAGGAAATCTGGAGGAAGCTAGGGAGGTTTTGCTGGGACCTCGTAGTGCTGCCTTGGAAAATTCGGTAATGATCAAGGCCGATATCAAAAAGAAAATTACGGTCAAAAGCATTATTCCAAAGGAAATAGAAACTTTTCCATGGCGTGGTCATTTGGGATTGCGTTTATTGGAAGAGGTAATACCCATAATCAATCATAGCAAGACAACCTTACTTTTTACCAATACCCGAAGTCAATGTGAGATCTGGTTCCAAAAAATATTGGAAAAACATCCTGAATATGCCGGCGAAATTGCAATGCACCATGGTAGCATCAACAAAGAAACGCGTATTTGGGTCGAACAGGCCATACGCGATGAACGATTAAAAGCCGTGGTATGTACCTCGAGTTTGGATCTGGGAGTCGATTTTGCGCCTGTGGAAACCGTTATACAAATAGGAGGCCCGAAAGGTGTCGCACGTTTTTTACAGCGTGCGGGAAGAAGTGGACACCGCCCTGGCAAAGAGAGTATCATCTATTTCCTGCCAACGCATGCGATCGAATTGGTCGAGGCATCCGCCTTACAGCAGGCGGTGAAACAGAATGCCGTAGAAGACCGTATTCCTTACCTCAATAGTTTTGATGTCTTACTGCAATACCTGACTACCTTGGCCATATCGGAGGGCTTCTATCCCGATGAAATTTTTAAGGAGGTGAAGCAGACTTTTTGTTTTCAAGCTATTTCCCGAGATCAATGGCAATGGCTCTTGAATTTTTTGGTAATGGGCAGCCAAAGTCTTCATTCTTATGATGAATATAAAAAGGTGGAGGTAGCACACGATGGCAAATTCATAGTCAACAATCGGGGCATCGCCATGCGACATCGATTTCAGATCGGTACGATCGTGAGTGACGCCAATTTATCGGTACGCTATCAAAAAGGGGGCTATATAGGTTCAGTGGAGGAATCATTTGTAGCAAAGATGACCCAAGGTGATGTCTTTATTTTTGCTGGTCGAAATTTAGAGTTCATCCGTATTAAGGAAATGCAGGTATATGTTAGAAATTCCACCAAAAAAACGAACAAGGTACCCGCCTGGATGGGCGGTAGGTTGACCCTTTCGGCTCAGATGTCCGAATTGCTTAGAAATGAGCTCTACAAAGTCTCCTCAAATACCCCAACCCAAAATCTACCTGCCGGGAGCCCGGCGGCTCCCCTTCCCAAGAAAGAACGGACTTTCGCCTCCCAGATTACCGAAGGATTAGGAGAAGAACTTCGGGCCTTGCAACCCTTATTTGAAAGGCAACAAATAGAAAGCATCGTGCCAAAACCAAACGAGTTTTTGATAGAAACCTTTCGTACCGCTGATGGGTACCATCATATATTCTATCCGTTCGAAGGTAGATTTGTACATGAAGCCATGGGCAGTCTGCTCGGATATCGCATAAGCCTCCTGGGGCCGATCACTTTTTCGTTGGCATTTAACGACTATGGCTTTGAATTGCTTTCAGACCAGGAAATCGATATGCAACAAGTCATAGATAATAATTTATTTTCCACCGATTATATGCTAGATGACCTGCAAAAGAGTTTAAATGCGACCGAAATGGCACGTCGAAAATTCAGGGATATCGCCGTCATTAGTGGCTTGGTTTTCACGGGATATCCCGATAAAGGCATAAAGATGAAGCATTTGCAAAGCAATTCACAATTGCTTTTTGATGTTTTTAGGGACTATGAGCCCGATAATCTCTTATTTCAACAAGCATTTCGGGAAACCTTTGAACACCAATTAGAGGAGGGGAGATTGCGGCTCGCCCTTGAACGTATTGCCAGGCAGAAAGTTACATGGAAACAATGCCTGCAGCCGACCCCATTTTCCTTCCCCATTATTACCGACCGATTGCGTGAAAAATTATCAAGTGAAAAACTGACGGATCGCATTAAGCGCATGATAGCGGTATTAACGAAAAAGTAGCTCTATCGGGCGGCTATGATCAAGCCCAATCCCAGGATGTACAGCAACAACATGGCATTCAACATGAGCAAAACGCCCTTAGGTGCGCCCTTGAATTCCTTCCAGACAAAAATACCCCATAAGGCCGCTACGACCGTGGCCCCTTGCCCGAGTCCGTAGGATATGGCCGGGCCGGCTTTGTCGGATGCCAAAATACTGAACGACATGCCGACACACCATACAATGCCTCCCAAAAAGCCCATTAAATGACTTTTGGAAGTTCCTTCGAAATAATTTTTGAAACTAACGGGAGCACCTTCAAAAGGCCTGCGCATCAAAATAGAATTGAAAAGAAAATTACTTGCCAAAATCCCGAGGGAAAAAAGAAAAACCGCGGTATACGGACTTAACTTTCCATCGATCGGATTACTGAAATCGGGAAACATAGAGTTTGCCACATACTTGTAAAACAACCCCATTAGCAACCCGGCAACGACCGCCAAGATCAATCCTTTGGTTGACGCTTTTTGACGTTGCGCAGAAAGTTTCCGGTAGGCATTCGCATTCAATAAAATAGCCAAAACCACAAGTGTGACTCCTCCAAAAAGAAGTGTTGAATCCCCTACTGGGGCATCCAAATAATTCACAATAACGCCAACTACCAGTGCTAGTCCGATTCCCACGGGAAAAGCCACCGACATCCCCGCCAAGGCGATGGCTGCCACTAAGAGAATGTTCGCCCCATTGAATAAGATGCCACCCAATATCGCGGATCCCATGTTTTCCGAATTCGCTTGGGAAATATCGTCAAAAAAAGCACGCCCTTCCAAGCCCATGCTCCCGGCCGATACCGCAAAAAGCAGCGAAAAAAATACAATGCCAAGAACATAGTCCCAATAAAAAAGTTCGAACCGCCAACTCTTTGCAGTAAGTTTTTGGGTATTAGCCCAGGAACCCCAAGCCAACATGGTAATTACACAGAAAATAACTGCGGTCGTATAATTGTCGATAATGAACATCTTAATTAATTGAATTGGTTAATGTCTTCCTTGTAGGGCGCAGAACTTTGGGCGCCCATTTTGGTCACCGAAAGGGCCGCAGCCTTGTTCGCATAATCGATACTTTCCTTCCAAGACTTATTTTGGGAAAGACATACCGCCAAAACACCATTAAATACATCTCCGGCAGCGGTTGTATCGATAGCAAGTACCTTCCGGGAGCGAACCAAAAATTGCTCTTTCGCATTGATAAAAAAAGCGCCCTTTTTCCCCAAGGTAATAAGTACATTTTTTATGCCTTTATCCAATAAAGCATGGCCAGCGGCCCGCATTGATCCTTCGTCTTTAACAGAAATCCCGGTCAAGATCTTGGCTTCGGATTCGTTCGGGGTAATCAAAAATAGGCCATCTAAAATGGCATCGGATAAGGGCCGGGCAGGTGCGGGATTTATAATCAAATTCCGATCCGATAGTTTGCAATACCTTGCCAGATATTCGACGGTTTCTATGGGTGTTTCCAATTGAATAAGGAAAAGACAATCCTTGCCGATATCCTCGATTGTTTTCGAAATAGATTGTGGCGATAACAAGGCATTGGTGCCCGAAGCCACGACGATATTGTTTTCCCCTTCTTCGTTTACCGTGATAAGGGCGACCCCGGAGGTGGCTCCTTTGACCACTTGGACATGGGTGATATCGATACCCTCCTTTTGGTATCCCTGCAGCGCCGTTTGTCCGAAAACATCGTCCCCAATGGCACATAGGAAGATAACCTCTCCCCCTGCGCGTACCGCCGCGACCGCCTGATTGGCCCCTTTTCCTCCTGGGAACATAAAAAAATCGCTGCCAAGGATGGTCTCCCCTGGCTGTGGAAAACGATCGGTCTTGACGACCATATCGGTGTTTGAACTTCCGACAACGATAATTTTAGACATATCGCGCTGACTGTAATTTTAATCGCAAAATAGTCTTTCCGGTTTATAAAAACAAGGAAGGTTTACTACCTTTGATTACGTGAATACAAAAACCATCAAAATAAATTTTCAGCAATTCGTTTTGCATCCTTCCGGTGTATTATTTTGGGAACAAAAATCATATTTGCTAATCAGCGATGTTCACTTGGGCAAAATTTCACACTTCAGAAAATATGGGGCAGCAGTACCCCAAAAAGCCATTGCAAAAAACTTTGAATTACTACAGGAAGTAGTCACTTTCTTTCAGCCTAATACCATCTGTTTTTTGGGTGACTTGTTTCATTCTACACTAAACCAGGAATGGGACGCATTTAAAAAATGGGTAACTGGCGTTCGGGCAAAAATCATCCTTGTAAAGGGTAACCATGATATCATATCGTACTTGAAATATGAAGCCTTGGGAATAGATGTTGTAGAGGAACTACCTTTGGATGCCTTTTTATTGACACATCATCCTGAGGAACGCGAAGGGTTTTATAATTTATCGGGGCACATACATCCCGCCATACGCCTTCGGGGACAAGGAAGACAATCGTTGCGACTGCCATGCTTTTTTAAGCGCAAAAATCATATGATCCTACCCGCTTTCGGCGAATTCACGGGAAGTCATGTCTTAAAGGTCAAAAATGACGATGAAATCTACGCAATCACGCAGAATGAGGTTATTTTAGTCTCAAAATCCAACGAATGCTAACTTCAAAAAAATCCTGGTTCAACCTCCCGGACACGGTGACCTATTTAAATGGGGCCTATATGTCACCTCAACTCAAAAGCGTAGAACAGGTAGGTATCGATAGTCTGAAAAGAAAGAATTTACCCTACGAAATTTCAGCAGCCGATTTTTTTCATCCAAAGGAAATACTAAAAAAGCGTTTTGCGGAACTTATTGGAGCACCAGACCATAGGAATATTGCGATTATTCCATCGGCATCCTACGGTTTGGCGAATGTTGCCAATAACATCCCATTGAAAAAAGGGGATGAAATTCTTATTATAGATGAACAGTTCCCTAGCAATGTATATATATGGAAAAAAGTAGCGCTAAAACAAGGCGCATCGATAAAAACCATCAGACCTTCGAAGTTGCTTGACAATCGGGGCGAATCGTGGAATGAAGCACTGCTGCAAGCCATTAACAGTAAAACAGCTGTTGTCGCAATGCCCCACGTACATTGGGCGGACGGCACACGCTTCGATCTCGAAAAAATCAGGTCCAAAACCAACGAAGTACAGGCATTACTCGTTATTGACGGGACCCAAAGCGTAGGGGCACTTCCATTTTCCATCGAGGAAATTCGGCCCGATGCCCTGATCTGTGCCGGTTATAAATGGCTTCTGGGGCCTTATTCATTGGGATTGGCCTATTACAGCGATTTTTTCAATACGGGTCAGCCCATCGAGGAAAATTGGATCAACCGATTACAGAGTGAAGATTTTTCGCGCTTGACCCACTTTCAAGATGCATATCAAAAAAAGGCCGAACGCTACTCTGTTGGCGAATCGAGTAATTTTATTTTGGTCCCCATGCTTACGCGTGCCATAGAGCAGCTCTTGGAATGGAAAACTGCTAATATCCAGGACTATTGCGAAGAAATTTCAAGACCTGCCATTGAAGCCTTGCGGGCAAAAGGTCATTTTATTGAAGCCGATGCCTTTCGGGCGAAACACCTTTTCGGGATTTATCTGAACAAGCAAATTGATAGGGAAACGGTTAAACAGCGATTGATTGAAAAGAACATTTATGTTTCCTATCGGGGAGCGGCGATCCGCATTTCTCCGAACGTATATAATTCAACAGCCGATTTCGACAAACTTTTATCCTGTTTTTGATCGATATGCAATAGAAGATTATGTCGCTTGCTGGCATAGCCACATAAATTTTTCGAGTTTTTGGCAACTCTGGTTCAGTATATGATTTTATCTCATTCACAAGTATGAAAAAAACCTTGGCCTTCCTTAACCTTACTTCGGTAATTCTTGTCATCGGCGTGAATTATTTTACGCAGGCATTTCGTTTGAATAATACCACTATTGGCGAAATCAGTGGGCGTTATGATAATCTGTTCACCCCGGCTTCCTATGCCTTTGCGATATGGGGATTGATTTTTTTGGGATTGGTTTCCTATTCGATATTTCAGGTCAGACGTGCTTTTTTTTCAAATAAACCTTCCGAATTCATTGACCAGACTGGGTACTGGTTCGCAATTGCCAATATTTTAAATTCGGCTTGGGTCTTCGCCTTTATGTTTGATTATATCGGACTTTCGGTATTGATCATGTTGGGCATCTTATTCTCGTTGTTAAAGATTGTATTCAAAACGAATATGGAACGTTGGGACGCGCCTATCGAGATCATTGCCTTTGTCTGGTGGCCCATATGTATTTATGCCGGTTGGATATCCGTTGCGACTATCGCGAACTTCGCAGCCTATCTAACCAAGCTAGGCTGGAATGGTGGAGGCCTTTCAGCATCAACTTGGACCCAAATAATGATCGGTATCGCCACCCTACTCAACCTACTAATGATTCGAACAAGAAACATGAGGGAATTTGCTGTCGTAGGCATCTGGGCCTTGTTCGCTATCTACATGCGCCATGTAACGATTCAAGAACCCATCGCTTATACGGCGCTCTTGGGCAGTATCATCATTTTTATTGTGGTATGTATTCACGGCTATCGCAATCGCAAGACCAATCCCTTTCAAAAATTGAAAGAACGACGCTCGAAATAACAGGCCTATTTTTAGGTTCGGCCCATGACGGGAGCTATCTTTGCACCTCAAATTGTATTGATTGACGCAATCTTCGATCCAACAATTGTATTTTCAGGCTCCGCAATTGCAGAATCTGCGACAGGCTATTGCCCGTACTGAAAAGAATATCACCCTAAAGGGCCTGGTCGGCTCATCATTGTCCTTTGTTATTTCAGAATCGTTTTTAAAGTCGGACGTTCCTTTCCTACTGATTTTTGATGATAAGGAAGAAGCAGCCTATTATTTAAATGACCTTGAACAGTTAATCGGCGAAAAGGATGTTCTTTTTTATCCCGGAAGCTATCGCAGACCCTATCAAATAGAAGAAACCGATAACGCCAATGTGCTACTAAGGGCCGAAGTGCTCAATAGAATCAACTCTCGGAAAAAACCCATGGTCATTGTTACCTATCCCGATGCCCTTTTTGAGAAGGTCGTTACCCGAAAGGAGCTGGATAGAAATACCCTCAAAATTAAAATTGGAGACCAGCTTTCGCTTGATTTCTTAAACGAGGTGCTTTTTGAATATAGCTTCAAACGCGTAGATTTTGTGAGTGAACCTGGCGAATTTTCGGTACGCGGGGGAATTGTCGATGTATTCTCGTTCTCGCATGATGAACCCTACCGAATCGAGTTTTTTGGAGACGAAGTGGAAAGTATCCGAACTTTCGATGTGGAAACCCAATTGTCAACTGAAAAGGTGACGAAAATAACCATTATTCCCAATGTCGAGAATAAGTTCCTAAACGAGACCCGCGAAAGTTTCCTAAAATACATTTCCCCGAATACCGTAGTTCTCAACAAAAATTTAGATGTTTTAATGGCCCGATTGGATGATTTTTACAAGAAGGCCGAACACGCATTTACCCTTCTCCCAACAGCAGTAAAACACGCTGAACCATCAGAACTCTTTGTTGATTCAAAAACATTAAATCACCAATTGGAAGGGTTTTGTTTGATCAACTTCGGCAATGCAAATACGACCCTCAGGCCAAAAACTTCTGCAGCTCAAAGTTTTGAAGGGGCCGCTTTGCCGTCGTCGGCAAGGAACCATATTACCATTGCGTTTAATACCAGGCCCCAACCCGCGTTCAATAAAAAATTCGATTTGCTCATCGAGAACCTCAACACTTTGCGCCAAAAAGGATATACAAATTATATCTTTTGTTCGAGTGAGCAGCAAGCACAGCGTTTCCATGCAATTTTTGAGGAAGTAAACGAACACGTTCATTACCAAACCATCGTTTTTTCCTTGTACCAAGGATTTATTGACGATGAACTTAAGGTCGTTTGCTACACGGATCATCAGATCTTTGAGCGCTACCATAAATTCCACCTTAAAAATGGCTACGCCAAAAAACTGGCCATTACACTCAAAGACCTCACTAAACTTGAAATTGGGGATTATGTCACCCATATAGACCATGGCATCGGCAAATTTGGTGGGCTTCAGAAAATTGATGTTGCCGGGAAAAAGCAAGAGGCTATCAAATTGTTCTATGGCGACCGCGATATTCTTTATGTTAGCATACATTCCTTACATAAGATTTCAAAATTCAATGGCAAGGATGGGGCGGTTCCAAAAATTTACAAACTAGGTTCGGGTGCTTGGAAAAAAATCAAGGAAAAAACCAAGTCAAGGGTCAAAAAAATCGCCTTTGATCTTATCAAGTTGTACGCTAAAAGACGCCTTGAAAAAGGCTTTCAATTTGGGCCCGATAGTTACATGCAAACCGAATTGGAAGCCAGTTTTATTTATGAGGATACTCCCGATCAAGGAAAGGCAACCGAGGATGTTAAAAGGGATATGGAAAGTGAACGGCCGATGGACCGTCTAATTTGTGGTGATGTAGGCTTCGGAAAAACGGAGGTCGCCATCAGGGCGGCCTTTAAGGCAGTCGATAATGGGAAACAGGTAGCCGTGTTGGTACCTACCACCATTTTGGCATTTCAACATCATCGCACTTTTACGGAACGCCTGGCTGACATGCCCGTCACCGTAGACTATCTCAACCGGTTTCGAACCGCCAAAGAACGCTCAACTACCCTTGAAAAATTGGCATCGGGAAAAGTGGACATTCTCATAGGAACGCATCAATTGGTCAATAAAAATGTAAAGTTTAATGATTTGGGACTGTTGATCGTCGACGAAGAACAGAAGTTCGGGGTAGCCGTAAAAGATAAATTAAAAGCAATCAAAGAGAATGTAGATGTATTGACTTTGACGGCAACCCCAATACCACGTACCCTGCAATTCAGTTTGATGGCAGCCCGTGATCTTTCGGTAATCAATACGCCGCCCCCAAACCGATATCCTATTGAAAGTCAAGTGATACGATTTTCAGAGGAAAGCGTTCGCGATGCCATTCGATATGAAATTCAACGAGGTGGGCAGGTCTTTTTTATTCACAACCGGATTGAGAATATCAAAGAAGTTGCTGGAATGATCCAGCGCTTGGTTCCCGACGCGAAAATTGGGATAGGACACGGCCAGATGGAAGGCAAAAAATTAGAGACCCTTATGTTAGCTTTTATGAACGGGGCATTTGATGTTTTGGTTTCTACTACCATTGTTGAAAGTGGGTTGGACGTTACGAACGCCAATACCATTTTCATCAATAATGCCAATAATTTTGGATTGAGTGACCTACACCAGATGCGAGGCCGGGTCGGACGTAGCAATAAAAAGGCCTTCTGCTATTTTATTACGCCACCTTACGATAGCATGACGGCCGATGCACGCAAACGCATACAGGCACTCGAACAATTTACCGAATTGGGCAGCGGTTTCCATATCGCAATGAAAGACCTAGAGATCCGGGGTGCAGGGGATTTGTTAGGCGGGGAACAGAGCGGCTTCATCAATGAAATAGGCTTCGAAACCTATCAAAAAATATTGGTGGAAGCCATTGACGAACTAAAAGAAAACGAGTTTAAGCAATTGTATGAGGAAGTCGAGGGGCATCATGAGAAAGTCTTTGTTAAAGAAACACAAATCGATTCTGATTTTGAATTACTCTTTCCCGATGACTATATTAATAACATTACGGAGCGCCTGACCTTATATACCGAGCTTAGCCAAATTAAAAACGAGGCCGCCCTTCAGAAATTTGAAATGGCACTGATAGACCGTTTTGGCGAATTGCCCGCTCAGGCCGAAGATCTTTTAAATTCAGTTCGCATCAAATGGCTTGCCAATGGTATCGGTCTTGAAAAAATTGTTTTGAAAAATGGCAAGTTGCTTGGTTATTTCATTGCTGACCAAAAATCAGAATTTTACCAAAGTCCCACCTTTACCAAAGTCTTACAATTTGTACAGGGCCACCACCAGGTTTGCAAAATAAAGGAAAAACAAACTCGAAACGGACTTCGATTGCTCTTGACCTTTGAAAAGATCACTTCGATCGAAAAAGCATTGCAAGCCCTCGCCCCTTTCGAAATACCGGACACCTCAAGGGTGATTGCCTGAACTTTTTATGAGGGGTAAAACCTTAATTAATACTTTTTTTCCTGTGTTTTTTCTTCGTTAATTTTTCATGGCCAATTGTTCGATTCTATTTGTTCATTGCCAATTGTTTGAAAATCTTTACCTATGGCTTATAATTTTTGTGTACCTTAGAGTCTGTATTATAAAACGAAGTATCTCCCCCTAAAGATGGGTGTCCCCCTTTAGAACCAACGAATATTGAGACTTTACTATTAATATAATAACAATTATATGGAGTTTAATTTAGCTGAAAAACTGGCCATCGTAAAGGCAATCGACGAGGTAATACTTGCCGATGGGATAGTTAGTTCAGGAGAGATTAAGGTTTTAAGGCAGTTAATGCCCATACTAAAATTTGATGCGGAACTTATACAGGAGGCAAGAAATATCGATGCCAAGGAAGGCTTGTCAATTTTAAGTGCAATGTCGGAGAGCAAAAAGAAGACTCTCGCAATAATATTAGAGGAAATGGCCAATGCAGATGGCAAGGTCGACGAAGAAGAAATTAACTTGGTCTTGCGGATTTTCTCCCAGGTCGGAATTCACTATGATCAAGAATTTTGAGATTATTGGCCATTAAAGCCTTCCAAATATTGATCTAACCTTCATTTTCAAAGTATTCATTCTTATAGCAATATTGTGATATCCCTGCAAATATCATACTTACATGCGTATTCCCTATCGTTTACGATTTCAATAACCTACTTTCTGTGCCTTGTATTTTAGTGGTTGTCTACGGATTTCACAAAACTACACCACCAATTTTTTTATGCCATGCACAAAATACATGGGCAGTTCGCCAAGTCCCTTGACAAAAATATTTCCACGTAGCTCACAATCATAGGTATCTTTGATGATTTCGTAAAGCGAGGACGAAACATTGATCATGTTGGGTTCACTGCTTTGTTCCAATCGCGCCGCCGTATTCACCGTTACGCCCCAAATATCGTAGGCAAATTTATTGACCCCTACGATGCCCGCAACCACGGGGCCTGTATGAATCCCTATGCGCACATCGAAACCTTGTTCGCCCATCGCCTGTTTTTCCTGGTTATAAGCGAGCATACAATCCCTTAATTCGATTGCCGCATTCACGGCTTCGAAGGGATGGGTGTCATTTACTACCGGCAACCCGGCCACACACATATAGGCATCCCCAATGGTTTTTATTTTTTCGATATTGTGCTTTCGAATAATATGATCAAACCTACTAAAACAATCGTGTAATTCAGCTACTAGCTTATTGGCCGACATGGTCTTTGACTTAGGGGTAAAATCCTTAAAATCGGTAAATATGACCGTAACCGAATCATAGAACTTAGCTTGGGCGGTTCCTGTTTTTTTGAGTTCTTCGGCAGTTTCCAAAGGAAGAATATTAAGTAATAATTCATCAGATTTCTCCTTTTCCATGGTAAGTTCCTGGGTTCTTTGGTTTACCTCCGAACGCGCGGTACCTAGATCTTTTACCATTTTATTAAAAGCGATACTCAATTCCCCAATTTCATCGCGGGAAGTATTGGTTACTGATTGGGTCAAATCGCCTTTGCCCACCTTATGGGCAGCATCCCGCAGGGCCAAAACGGGTTTGGAGATGTTCCTGGCCAGCCAATAGCCAATAAATAGTCCGATAACGAATACAGTGAGGCTGGCAGCGGCAGACGCCAATCGAATCTGTCTTTTCCCCTTTTCGATTTCGGAGGTGGTAAAACTGACTTTTATCTCCCCATTCATTATTTTCGATGTAAAAGGAGCACTTTTATTTATGAAATGCTGATCGGAGACCGCTTCGGGATCTACCAGTACATTTTCAGGCGAGGTCGAGAAGATTTTTTTTTGGGTCTTGAAATTTTTTTTGTCCGCATCCCATATCGTATCGATTTGTATGATGCTCACATAATTCAATCGATCGTCATGTCGCACAAAATCAATCGCCGTTTCAACGCCTTCGAAATTTTCCTCCTTCAAGGCAATTCGGACACCCAAAGCGACCGTTTTGGCCAAATTCTCAATCTGATTGTTGTAGTTATCTAGAAGATAGGCCGTTTGCCTTGCCGGATAATAGAAAAGAATAAATAGGGCAAACAACATGACAACAGATAAAACCGTAAGCAATATTTTACTCCGTACTGATAAGACCATGTAGTCGTTTCTCTTAATGTATTGGGCAAAACAGCATGATGCTACACTAATAATTGTTCAGAGGCTAAATTTGTTGTTTGCCATCTATGGTAATAATTTTTAATAATGGGTCCTTCGCCTTAGGAACGACCCCAATGGCCCCGGGTGTTTGTGCCACATACGCTTCCAATTCACTAGTGGTATTAAAGAAGGTTGGCGCCTTGACTTTCCCCTGAAAGACTAGGGCCAAGAAATATTTATTCAGATCATTTCCTGACATATTGTAGAGTTTGTCACAGGTATTCATGCCAATTGGCGTATTGGTTTTCATCAGGGCAATGCTCACTCTTGTTCCGTCGTTCCATCGCAATTTTTCGCCTTTCAAAATCGACTGCAATTGCGCCATATCCATCTCGGCAGGTATAGATGCCCCATTGGCCACAACCATCAGTTGATCATCCTGGGCATGCGCATAAATTGGCAACAAGAGACCCATCGTCATGGCTAGTATGAAATTACGAATTATACGTACCATAGGTTATTGTTTAAAATCCAATCGCAAACTGAGCGGTTAGTCGATTCATGCTTCCTGTTATATCCCTGTCCAAATGCTGATATTCTAATTTTACGACCATCAGATAATTAATTTCATATCGCAGACCTGTCAAGATGGAAATAGTGTCATCCATTCCCAAATACGATTCCGTATTTTGATAATTCAAGTAATCGAACCGGAGATAGGGAACCCATTTTTCTTTTATCCTAATTCCTGAATACAGGTAGGCGTTAAAAGATTGTTGGCTGCCTGTACTTTCCGTTTTGTTATTTAACAAGGTTCCTTCCGCCAACAATTCATACTTACTCCCAAAATAGGCAACCGAGCCCGTATATAATTGTTGATTTATCCTTTCATCTATGGCCACATTGAATATCTCCGCCCCAGCAGAAATAATATCATTATAAAAATAGGCGCCAATTTGTAATTTGTCCACCGGTTTAAAATGAACCGCAGCCGTTAACGACTTGTACTTGTCATTATCCTTGATATCGGCAGATCCCAAACCATTTCCTACCATCACATTATAGCCGAATTTCAATTTGCCAAGATTAAGGCCTTGGAGGGCAACCCCTGTGGTATGTAGGTCGATAATTCGGGATTCAAAGAGAAGCGGCCTGCCAACGGTAGGAAAAAAAACCCGGCCATGATGGTAGGTCTCGTTCCAATAATTTAGGGAAGTATGTTGCTTTCCGATCAGCAAACTGTGGTTACCACTATAGTTGTAATTTATGATTACCCGCTCTACACCCACGGCAAACCCATGATGGGCATCCTCGGTGGCATCAAATCTAAATACGGTTTCTCCCAAAAATGAAATGCGATCGTTCAACTCAGAAGTGATGAACAAATCATATTCGCCAAATTCAAAATTGAGTTTATCGTCCCGAATGCTCGCCCCAATATCACCAAAACCCCTTATATTGGTATCCTGTGCCTTTATTTGATCGAAAAAAGCCTGCCACAAGACCAATGAAATGAGTATTAGAAGACGCTTAACAACATTTTCCATAATTATTATATCATTAGCAATAAGATGGAATCACAAACCGTATCTCGGGGGGGAGATTTGTTCCTTTATAATTGCAACATGAGCGATTCGGATCTGATGTCCGCAATTATCGCATTCAAATACTTGGTTGTGGGGAATCATTTTTTCAATTTTCAGTATTCCTTTTATTTATGAACTGAATTAATCGAAAGAATACTTATAAATATACTATTTTATTGCATGCGATTTAGCAATTTAAATACAGGTGATTTTTCATGACATAAAAACCAGGCAGGACTTTCATGTTTTCTATTCCAATTGCTGCAGCTCTGCAATGCGTTTTTCCTTCTCGGGCTGCCTGTTTTTAATTGCAAAATCAGTATGATACCTATGGTTTTGCAAGAATTTTATTTGTATTTTATTCCAGTCTGATTTGGTTTGGACCAGCGCCCCCGTTTTTAATTCCTTATAAAGTTGGTCACTGATCGGATAAAAGTCAGATCGCCCCAGGTAGTCCAAATCACAGTCGCAAATAATTTTTTCTAATTTGTTTTTCGGCGATTGAGGTAAGCGCGTTGCTAAAATCAACCCTTGGACTATACGAATGTCCTTGTGGGAAAATTCGAAGGCTCTCATCAAATCAAGGGCCAGATCCTTTCCGGTCTTCTCATGCTCGACCTTAGAAACGGTAAAGCCGATGTCGTGCAAAATGACCCCTATCCGTAACAGTTTGGCATTGCGTTTTTCGACCTCTTCGCGCTTAATATAATTATTGCAGGTCTTTAGGACATTAAGTGTATGATTGATACCGTGATAATATAATTCTTTAGGCAATTGAGTCCTTAAAATTTCAAAGGCCCTTCGTCGAAGTTTATAATATCCTTTCATGCTACAAAACTATTTCAGGGATGTAAGAATGCCTCCACCATAAGCATTTCTCAAAAACGCATCGCTATATGGTACCGTTTAGGATATTAAAAATAACTATTTTAAGTGCGCGTTCTTAAAAAGAATGGGATTTTTCGAAGTACGGTAGGTTTCACTGGACCTAAAACCCATAAATATAGGGTGATCATTGTATAGTAAAAGAATTGAAGCCCCAACTATCCCAATTCATCTTTGATTCCTACCAAATACCTATTGAAATATTAAATGAATGATCAGTGAATTTAGTATCTTTTCTCTTTGAATGACGCTGAAGTATCTGGTATGCTTCTTGCTTCATAGTATAATTATAAATGGGAACCAAATGAACAGAATACTTTTATGCACTATTTTATTGGTGCTGCCCGCTTGCTTTTTAAACGGTCAAAACCCAAATATCGGGAAACCGAAGTTGGTAGTAGGCATCGTAGTGGACCAAATGAGGTCTGATCAGCTCCATCGGTATGAAAAAAAATATTCGGCGGGCGGTTTTATGAGATTGGTTCGGGAAGGTTATAATTTTAAGAACGCAAACTATAATTACGTACCTACCGTTACTGCCGCCGGTCATGCTTCAATTTATACGGGCACTACCCCTTCCGAACATGGTATCATAGGCAATAGTTGGTACGATCGCTATACTGCTAAATTGTTGGGCAATGTTGATGATGCTACCGAAACCATTGTGGGATCTGCTGAAAAAAATGCCCTAGGAGCTTCCCCAAAAAATCTTATGACAACCACCATTTCGGACCAACTTCGGCTGGCGACGAACTTTAAGGCCAAAGTCATAAGTATTTCTTTAAAGGACAGAGGCGCCATTTTACCGGGCGGCCATACGGCAAATGCAGCCTATTGGCACGATTGGGTAACTAGCCCCGGGTATTTCGTTTCAAGCACGTATTATATGGATGAATTGCCGAAATGGGTCAGTGCTTTCAACAAATTGGAGAAATCGAACGCCTATCTAAACAACACCTGGAATACCCTTTATCCCATAGAAACCTATACTGAAAGTGAAGCGGATAATAATAATTATGAGCCTTCATTGGGTGGCAAACCGAGTCCGACCTTTCCCTATGACTTAAAAAGTATGAGGGAAAAATATAAGACCGTGGGTGCGGAATATCAATTGGTCTGGGTGACTCCGGCCGGAAATTCCCTACTTACCGAATTTGCCCTGGAAGCCGTGAAAAACGAAGAGCTTGGCAAAGATGACATTACCGATCTATTAAGTATTAGCTATACCGTACCTGATATAATGGGACATACCTTTGGACCACAATCGGTTGAAATCGAAGATGTATATCTTAGGCTGGACAAGGATATTGAAAGGCTATTAAATTCTTTGGACAACACCGTGGGCATAAATAATTATGTACTTTTTTTGACCTCTGACCATGCGGCCATGCCTGTGGCCTCCTTCTTGAAGGACCATAAATTACCTGCCGGGGTTGCGCGTATACAACAGTATCAAGATGCCGTGACCAATTTCTTGAATTCGAAATATGGCAATAATTCCTGGATAGAAAATTTTGATGGGGAGCAATTATATCTGAATCGACCCTTGATCGCGACCCTTAAATTAGATTTAAATACGCTTCAGCAGGAAGTTGCAGACTTTTTAATCGACATACCGGGCATTCATAATGTTTTGACCGCACATGATCTACAGACCCAGAATTATGACACAGGCATACGGCAATTAGTTCAAAACGGCTATTACGCCAAACGTTCAGGGGATGTGCTCTTGTCCTTTGATTCAGGTTTCACACAAAACCCAAATTCAAATATCGATGTATCGCAAGTAAAAGGAACTACACATGGTTCGGGCTATGCCTACGATACCCATGTACCATTACTTTGGTTCGGTTCTGGGATCCCCACTGGGGAATCGGTACGAAAAGTCGCACCGATCGATATTGCTCCCAGTCTTGCCATGATTCTTAATATCACCTTTCCGAGTGGTACCTCAGGCGAGCCTTTGGTGGAAATCTTTAAGGACCATGGCCAATAAATCGATATAGGGGTCCTTCATGAAGGTTGATGTACCCAAATTACAAGGTCTTCATTTCGCCGGCATATGTAGAGTAGCCAAATAATAGTCCTTTTTATTCACGTTCACTTTTATAATACCTTCAAAACCTCATTTTGTTCGTCCGCGATCCGCAATTTCCTTTTTGAACTTGGCATCATCCTCCATAATTATAAAAAAGTCGGCGATGAATTTTCTTGCCGTGGAGAACTCCCTAGGGTCGTCGAAATTTGCTTGCAAGCCATCTACAACGGCCATCATACGCATTTTATTATCAAGAAATTCTTGCCGCACCTGTTGCAGTGATTGATCGTCTCTCTTGAATCCACGATACATTCTATCGGTTACCTTGGTAATTTCAAGGGTCTCTCCCTGCACTTGGGAAACTACCGAATAGCTGGCATTGATTAGTCCCGCCATATCAAAATCATAGGGAAGTGGGATCGTTCTTTTATCAATAAACAAAAGTTTTCCGTTGTGCTGGTAGGCCGTCGAATAATCGGTGTTTCCGATCATATATTGAAATATGGCATTTTGAATCGATGCGACGGCATCTTGCTGCAGGGGATGTACAAATCGCTCGAGCACATTGCCATGGTGGCGGGCCGCGACTTTTTTGTCATCCTCTATAAAAAAACCTTTGATCGTATGTGGGATGGTCTTTTTATTTCTCTGTTCCTCTAGATCTATAGCGAGCATTTTGGTCTTGAAATGATATGGGGAAATCACCTCAAATAATTTATAGGCCATATACTCCTTTACAATATTATCGTTTGTGTTTTTTTGTAATAAACATGGTAAAACCAATTTTAAACTCTTATTTCCCTCAAACAAGGTCCCCTTCGAAACATTTTTATCGATTTTCATTTTTATCGGTGCAAAATAACAATTCTTGCGCCTAAAATTGCCACGTGCCCTTATA